>NZ_JBFRLX010000168.1:0-9896 GCF_041470165.1 Vibrio sp. 10N.286.46.A8 | reverse complement strand
AGCTCCCAATTGGGAGCTGTTCTTCGTTATCGTGTCATGTAATTAGTGGTATCAAGCTCTAGCTCGAAAGTTTTGTTAAAAGAGTAGGACGGTGCACAGCTAAGCTATTTTTGCTAAGGTGTTATTGAATTTAAAAAGGTAGTGATATGCAAATCCGGAACGCTAAGGTAACTGATATTAGCTCGATCTTAGAGCTCTCTATGCAAATAAATCGTCAACATCATCTTGGTGCCCCTATAGTATTTGCTCCCGCTTCTCATGGCTTGGCTGATAGTGAAGAATATTGGTTGGGATTGATGCTTGATCCGGTTGGCACTTTCTTAGTTGCGGTTGATGCTCAACAGGTTGTTGGTTTCTTGGTGGGGAAGGTAACGCAGAATAAAGGGGTAAGCTTCATTCAGTCTCACAAAATAGCGCGAGTGAATACGATTGTGGTAAACGATCAGGTTCAGAGCCAAGGCGTCGGCAAAGCGTTGATGAAGTCGTTTAATCAGTGGGCGCAAGCGAGCGGTGCTATTGAGCTTAGGTTAGAAGTGATGGAGTTTAATCAGCAAGCTAAGGGTTTCTATGAGTCGTTAGGCATGGAAACTCAATCACGAACCATGTCCATGCGCTTTGAGGAGAACTAAAGGTGCGTCTATTTTTGCCTTTATTACTGTGTTTACTGTTTGTAGCTTCGAGTGTGCAAGCTGAAAAGGTTGTGGTTGAAAAGATCATTTCTGACGCGACGGCAATCGAAACCATTGTATTCGAGTCGAAACCGGCTCACTCTCAGCGTGTCTCAACGTCTTCCTCTAACTCAACCTCTTCAGTGATCTCAAATACCAAACATGTGATTATTGTGGATGATGTTCTTAGCCGTAACTCTGGCGAACAAGTTGCCCAGCTGTCTCAAGGTTCATCTAAACGTCCCCCTCAAAGCTCTTCTCAACAGTCTTACACTCTAACCGGTCCCTCTTCTGAGGCAGACTCTCTGTCGCAAGTGGTTACTTTAGTCAAAGTTGATAAATCGAAACGTAGAATGTACCTACTTAAGGGTGATGAGGTCATTCAAGAGTTTCGTATTGCGTTAGGGAAACAACCGAAAGGGCATAAACGTTTTGAAGGAGACAACCGAACACCTGAAGGAGAATACCAGCTCGATTATGTGATGGAAGAATCGGATTTTCACCGCTCGGTGCATATCAGCTACCCGCAACCTTCGGATATGCAGTGGGCTGAAGAAAATGATGTCGACCCTGGAGGGAACATCAAGATCCACGGTATTAAAAATGGTGAGCGCCGTTCACCGAGCTTTATTCAAAGCTTTGATTGGACGGATGGTTGTATTGCACTAACCAATCAAGATATGGATGAGTTCATCCAACTCGTAAAAATGGGTACCCCGATCCATATCGAATGGTAGTCATGGTACCCAATTTTCTTAATCACTTTCCGTAATCAATTCGCGCAGTCAATTCGCGAAAGCAACTTCTGAAATTAAC
The DNA here is from genome assembly GCF_041470165.1 of Vibrio sp. 10N.286.46.A8. Lineage (NCBI taxonomy): Bacteria > Pseudomonadati > Pseudomonadota > Gammaproteobacteria > Vibrionales > Vibrionaceae > Vibrio > Vibrio sp. 10N.286.46.A8. The sequence goes on along the minus strand of NZ_JBFRLX010000168.1, from coordinate 8,412 downwards.
CGCTAAAGTCAGTTACAGTAGGACTCGACCTGCACTGAATATCGCAATCACGATCAGCAACGCAATGGTGACTGGCTTAAATTTCGCTCCACCAAATCTCTCGAATAGTTTAGAACCCACATAACCGCCAAACATGCTGCTTGGTAACAGTGCAAAAGTAAGCCAGACCACCTCGCGGTCGACTAATCCTGCGATAGATGCCGATACAAACGCACTGGAATCTGCCAACACAAAGAACGCAATCAAGCCAGCTCTGGCTACATGCGGAGCAACTGGGCTTGCCAATGCGTGTGTACCAATCGGAGGCCCTGACATTGAAGCTGCGCCGTTCATTATCCCAGCAAGGCTACCTAGAATATAGGGAGCAAATCTAGGCTCTCTTTTGTACTGAAACCCTTTGTAGATCATAAGTGCAGATGCAAAAATGAAGGCGCTGATGATCAAGATGATCGTGTCTTGGCTAACGGATTTTAGCAGAAGTAGGCCGACCGGAGTGAAGGCCAAACAAGGGACAAATACCTTTGAAACCCAGCGCCAATTTACATGATGTTTAACCTTCGGCAGCAATTGGATATTGCCTAACAGGTCGATCAGCATGAAAACGGGAACCAGTTCGATAACGGGGACGAATAGCGCGCTTAACGGCAATGCCACTAAGGTGAAACCGAAACCTGAGAAGCCACGAACAATAGCGGCAAAAATGAAGATTGCACCCAAAATAGGGAAGGTTGGACTAAAAATGAGATCCATAAATTAAGTAACCAATGAAGCTGTCTAAATAGAGCGAGCGGTGAAACCAAGTGAGTAGCGGAATGTACTCCTACTCACTTGTGTTTGCTACTTAATTTTATGGTTTCCCGAGAGTTAATTTTAGGGCATCCCGGGAGTTTATTTTAAAGTTTATCGGGGCTATTTTTGCGGTATTTACGAGCTCAATTTATAGGATTGAACTGATTCGGAAAATCAGTAAATACAGCATCTACTTTTGAGAGAAATTTGAAGCGGGACGGATCATTGACGGTGTAGCACCATGTTTGAATGTTTGCTTCACCAAGTGTGTCAAGATCGCTCTGCTTCAGATGCTCGTAGTTCATGTGACAACTGAACGCTTTAACCTCATCAATCAGCATAAGATCATCTTGAGTCAGTTGCTCTGTGATCACACCAACACGGTATCTAGGCAAATGACGAGCGATTTCAGCAACGACTTGATGGCTGAAGCTTGAAAGCAAGATTCTGTCGGTGTCTAGATTTGAATGAATCAACTCGGTGTGCAGCAAATCAACGACATGAGGTGCTTGATGTCGGCTATCGACTTTGACTTCTAGGTTGACGCTGAGATCATACAGCTCAACAAGCGCGAGCAACTCTTCCAGCGTCAGTATTTTCTCACCCGCGAACTGCTCAGACTTCCAACTGCCAAAGTCAAGCTGACGCAGTTCTGCAAGGGTATGTTCGTCGACACGACCCTTGCCATCGCTGCAGCGCTCAAGTGTGTGGTCGTGACAAACCACAAGTTGGTCGTCCTGAGTGGGCTGAATATCAACTTCAATCCATTTCAAACCGAGTTTCGCCGCTTGTTCAATGCTTGCTTTGGTATTTTCTGGGTGAGTACCAGCTACACCTCTATGACCTACGATGATAGACGACATAATTAATCCTTCTTAAAGACGCACCGTAAAAACGCATTAAATATCAGTGTACTCGATTAAGCGAGAGCCGTCGTTAAGCTTGTCGTATCTTCGTGTGGCTCCTGTGATGTGAAATTATTTGGGTGAATGCGTTTGCCATGATTGTCAAAAATATGCAGGTTGGATTTATCGATTCTTAGCCCTAGTGGGACGGCTTGGCACAGTGTCGTTTCTGGTGTTACTGCAATAAAGGGCTGCTCGTTCACCAGACCATGAACCAATTGATTTGGACCCAAAGGCTCAACCACACTGATACGCAGTTCAAGAGGCAAGGTGTTCATCATCAATTCTGAACCAATTTCAGAGTGCTCTGGACGAATACCAAGTGTGATAGCTGTATTTTTTACGTGGGCGTACTCGGGTAAGTACATTTGCTGATCACCAATCTCAAGGTATCCGTCATCGAGTGTTGCTGGTAAAAAATTCATTGCAGGGCTGCCAATAAAGCTTGCCACAAAGGTGCTGGCAGGCTGGTGGTAGACTTCTCTTGGTGTGCCGACTTGTTCAATTTGGCCTTTGTTGAGCACCACGATTCTATCAGCCAGTGTCATGGCTTCGACTTGGTCATGAGTCACGTAAACACTGGTCACGCCAAGTTCGTGTTGCAGTTTTTTGATCTCTAATCTCATGTGAGCACGCAGTGAGGCATCTAGGTTAGACAAAGGTTCGTCAAACAGGAAAAGTTGAGGGTCGCGCACAATCGCTCGCCCCATGGCAACACGTTGACGTTGACCACCCGAAAGCTTGGCTGGCTTGCGGTCTAGATATTCTTCGATTTTCAGCGTTTTGGCGACTTTCTCAATTTTCTCTTCAATAAGGTGCTGACTAACACCTCGGTTCTTTAAGCCATAAGCGAGGTTTTTGTAAACCGACATGTGCGGGTAGAGCGCGTAATTCTGGAAGACCATCGCGATATCACGCAGGGCAGGTTTCTCTGTATCAACACGGCGACCACTTAAGTGAATCTCGCCACCAGAAATGCTTTCCAAACCCGCAATGGAACGTAGGATAGAAGACTTGCCACAACCAGAAGGACCCACCAAAACAAGGAACTCACCCTCATCGATATCAAGCGAGACTCCTTTGACGGCTTGATGGCCGTTTTCATACGTCTTTACCAAGTTTTTGATACCCAGCATGATGGGAGCTTTGCGCGTACGATCGTGAATGGCTTGGTTGTGCGCTAACGTTTGTTTTAGCTTTGGCATCGGGGTGTCCTCTGTATTTTTGTGGATAGCTTGGTGAGAAGGCAGGTGAGTCGTCTTATACTCATCGAGTGATTGAATGCGGTTATTGTTCATTTGAGTTGTGTCGTTATTATTTTTCACTTTCTACTAGCCCTTTTACAAACCAACGCTGAAATACAACCACCACTAGTACGGGTGGCAACATGGCTAAAATCACCATGGCGAAAGCATAGTCATAGCGCGGTAAACTGGTTTCATTGATATTATTGAGTACTTGTTTGATGCCCATCACGATGGTGTTGTAGCCTTCGTCGGTAGTCATCATGATTGGCCACAGGTATTGGTTCCAACCCACCACAAACATGATGATGAAGATCGCGGCGATCATGGTTTTAGAAAGAGGCAGCAAGATATCGACAAAGAATCGAAATGGGCCTGCATTATCTAGTTGAGCTGCTTCTAACAATTCATCGGGGATGGTTTTAAAGAATTGCCTGAAAAAGAAGGTCGCGGTGGCTGATGCGATCAAAGGCAGAATCAACCCTGTATAGCTATTAAGAAGACCAAGCCCAGCGACAACTTCATAGGAAGGGATAATACGAACCTCTAATGGCAGTAACAGCGTCACGAAGATCAGCCAAAACCACGCCGTGGCGTAAGGGAGTCTAAAGTAGACCAAAGCAAACGCGGCCATCATCGAAATGATGATCTTACCGATCGCAAAACCTAGTCCCATGATCATCGAGTTGGCGATCATTTTACTGGCGGTGACTTCGCCACTAAAGCCCATGCTTTTGTTCCAAGCTTCGCCATAAATGGCCGTAAAGTTATCGCCCGGTAGCCATTGCAGACCTTCGCTGACAATGGTGTTTGGGTTATGCGTAGAACTAGCGAAGATTAGCCAGATAGGGACCAACATAAACAGCATCCCTGCAATTAAAATTAGGTGGTCTGAGACCTTATTACTTTTCATAAATAACTCCTGTCGCGTTAAATCCTAGCGGGGAGGGGCTAGTAATGGACGCGCTTTTCTACAACGCGAAACTGGATAAATGTGAGAGTGAGTACCAGTAGTAACAGCACAACAGATTGTGCGGAACTGCCGCCTAAATCTGCGCCAACAAAACCATCTCGATACACCTTGTACACTAATGAAGTTGTACCGCCACCTGGGCCACCATTGGTCATGGTGTCTATCACGCCAAAGGTTTCAAAGAATGAGTAGGTGAGGTTGATGACCAGTAGAAAGAAGCCAGTCGGGGCGAGCAGTGGGAAGGTAATGGTCCAGAAACGTTTTGAGTCGCTGACACAATCCAGCATCGCCGCTTCTTTTACGGCGTAAGAGATCGATTGGAGTCCCGCCAGGAAGTAGATGAAATTCACCGAAACCTGTTTCCACACGGAAACCAAAATCAGAGCAAACGTGGCATCGACGGGATCGGTTTGGAAGCTAAAATCCCAACCCACAACAGCAAAGATTTCTGTGAACACGCCAATGTGCGGGTTAAACAAGAAAGCACCGATAACACCTGCAATCGCAGGGGCAACCGCGTAAACCCAAGTGAGAGTGACCTTGTAAGCGCCTTGTCCATGAATGATATTGTCAGCTTTCACCGCGAGCAGCAGAGCTAAGGCAAGCGAAAGGAAAGAGACCACAATCGCGAACATCAAGGTAAATCCAATCGAGTTCAGATACTCGCTCGATTCGAATAGCATTTGGTAGTTCTCAAACCATACGAATATCGATGAGGTTCCCCAAGGGTCTTCCAGCATAAATGAAAGGTAAACCGCCTTTGCCGCTGGGTAGATAAAGAAAACCGCAATGATGAGTATCTGAGGTGCCAAAAATAGGTAAGGCAGCGGAGAGTGAAAGAATTGTTGACGTCGTTCCACAGGGTAATCCCTAAAAATAATTACAGTGGCCACTATGAGCGGCTGTTACCACTAGCGCGATATCAGGCATGCATCCAGTTGAGTTATCGTTGTTGGAGCAAGAAATGGCGCTAATGAAGAACCTCCTCACGCCTTGCCATTACGTATTTAATAACGCAGTGACAAGTGGTGAGGAGCAATGAACGGCTTTTGGTGTGTTAAGCCTTTAGCTCAGTAATTTGCTTTGGTTAAAAAGCTAAATTAGTTCATCGTACGAGCGAAGCGTTTCAGCAGTTTGCTGCTCTCATCTTCGACTTTATCTAGGCTGTTCTCGACGCTAGAGCGGTCGGCGAAGATATTGTCGAATTCACGGTGCATCACTTCACGGATTTGCGGGTAATAACCTAGGCGGTAGCCTTTAGTCCACTCGCCCGATTTGAGGCTTAGTTGCTTAACGCCCACTTCTGCGTCTGGCTGCTCTGTGTAGTAGCCGGACTTTTTCGCTAGTTCATAGGCAGCAGTTGTTACAGGTACATAGCCTGTTGTTTTGTGCCAGTACACTTGAGTTTCAGGCTTAGTCAGGTAGTCAAAGAATGCTGCCACACCTTTGTCTTGTTGTTGGTCATGGCCATTGAGTGCAAACAGAGCGGCACCACCAATGAAGGTTAAACCAGCATCTGGGTTAACTGATTTCCAGTATGGAAGGTAAGTTGTGCCTAACTCGAAAGGTACACGGTTACGTAAACCACCGAATGAACCTGAAGAGCCCATCCACATTGCTACTTCTTGGCGCTCGAAAGGCGTTTGGTTCGCATCCCAATCGCTGCCGTAATACTTGTAGTAACCTAGATCTGACCACTCTTTCATCTTGCTAACGTGCATCATCATGTCTTTGGTGTTGAACATGATTTTAGTGGATAGGCCGTCGTAGCCGTTGTTCTGGTCAGAGACTGGCAGGTTATGGCGAGACTTAAAGTTTTCAAACATGATCCACGGCGTCAGAGATTGAGAAAACGCGATGTGTCCTTCGGCCTTCAGTTTCTTAGCAACCACTTCGAGTTCTTCATAAGTCTTAGGCGCTTCGGCTCCCACTTCTGCGAGAAGGTCTTTGTTGTAGTAAAGAACCGGCGTCGAACTGTTGAAAGGCATACCAACCATCTTGCCTTGGTTGTCGGCATAGAAGTTACGAACGCCAGCTAGGTAGTCGTTTGAATTAAAGTTGTAGCCCGATTCAACCAGAATATCCTGTACCGGTTTCGCGACACCTTTAGCGTTCATGATGGTTGCTGCACCGGCATCGAAGACTTGTAGAATGTTAGGAGCTTCGCCAGCTCGATATGCTGCGATACCCGCTGTTAAGGTCTCTGTGTATGAACCTTTATAGATTGGCGTGATCTTGTAATCATCTTGTGACGCATTAAAGTCAGTCGCAATCTTATTGACGGTTTCTCCAAGTTGGCCGCCCATTGCGTGCCACCAAGTAACTTGAGTCGTTGCGAACGCCGGCATTGCTGCTGTCGCAGAAAGAACGCCTGCCAAAATTAGCTTATTCATCTTCTTTTCCTTTTGGATGAAATCGATATAGAGGTATTGAATTTGAGTATTAACGAGACGGTAGGGGTATCGTTTGAAGCTATCTTGAACAGGGTATATTTCACTTACGTGGCTAAAGCGTTTCACTGATGTGAAAGATTCATTTCGATTTTATTTAAGAGAAAAGTTATTGATGGATTTGATGTTTGATGTATTTGGCTTTCAAGACGTTTTTCTGACCAAAAAAAAGCCTCTCGATGGAGAGGCTAAGAATAAGGTTCGATGTGGATACAGTTTTAGTGCGCGATGTCTAATTGGTTGTCTTTCACGCCGTTAATACGGAACCAACCTGCGATACTGAATCGCTCTGTGTTGGTTGGTAACACTTCGTGTGGGAACTGTTCAGACAAGAACACAAATAAGCGGCCTGACTTTGGTGGAATGGTCGCAATGTGGTTGTCTTTTAGATCGTAAACCACGAGCTCCCCTGCGTCTTCCTCAGACCATTCGTCATTCATGTAGAACACAGTGGTTAGGCGGCGGTTTTCATTACCTTTAAAGCAGTCTAAGTGCTTCTGGTAAAAGTCACCTTTTTCGTATTTAGCAAAGTGCGCTTCGTACTCGAACAGACCCAAAAAGAACGCTCTGTTTGCTTCTAAACGAATTTGTTCCATTTTGTCTAGGAACAGAGATGCGGGTTCGCCCATATCACGGCGTACCCACTGAATTTTGTCACTACGAATCGTTGCTTCTCGTGCTACGTCATCGTTACGGCCGATCCTAGCCTTTTTCCAGTTCTCTGGAATGCAATCCCTCAATGCCACTACTTCTTCGTGAGTTAAGAAGTCATCCCAAACAAAGTAACCTTGGGTAGAAAGAGCATCGATAAGTTGGTTCATGTATAGCACTCAGACAATAAATTAGAGGCGCATATATAGTCCGAATAACTCAGGTCACCAAATCACATGTTTTGTCGTCACGACAAATGATGCTCAGTGCTTAAAGCGCAAGGCTTGTTGAGCAAGGTTTTCGGTAATGTGAGCATTCGATAATGCTGAAAAATATCGGATGAAATTGATGATCATCTTTGGAATGTGCCCTCATTATTCTGAGTTAAATTGGACTGAGTAACATTGGTTTTGAGTAACGTCGGATTTGAGTGATTGAGTGGATACCAATGGAAATCTTGATTCGAGTTCTCTATCCGGTTTTAGATTGTTGCTTTTAACAAAATGATCACAATTGATGGTGGGTTTGCTATTGTATAGGTCTGACCAGTTGTTTTGTCACAAGGAGTGGATTTGCAACTTCATACCATCAAAGGCTATATCCAAGACATGTATCTCGTAGAGTACCCTGACAGGTTGCTCTTGCTTGATGGTGCGTGTCGAGCCGACATCCCGCATTTGAAGGGTTTCATCGAAACCGAGCTGATGCGTGATTTTGCTGATCTACATACGGTTGTGGTTACGCACATGCATCCAGACCACGCAGGGGCAGCACACAAGCTCAGAAAGCTCACGAATTGTAATTTGGTGGCAGCAGATCGAGACAAAGACTGGTATCACGGTATTGATGGTATCTTGATGCATATGACCGATCTGGCGTTGGCACGATGGATGGCGAATCGATTGGGCAGGCCTAAAGCCAATCTATGGTATTCAAGAAAGTTGAAGCCGGACTACAAGCTGTCGGATGGAGACAGCATTCCGGGTTTTGATGATTGGTTGGTTCTAGAAACGCCAGGCCATACCGACAGAGATCTTTCCGTCTATTGCCCATCACACAGTGTCGCCTATGTGGCGGATTTAATGGTCGAGGTCAAAAAGAAGCTGATTCCGCCTTTCCCAATTTTTCATCCCAATAAGTATCGAGAGTCGGTATCCCGTATTTATAACATGCAGCTCGACACCTTGCTGGTGGCGCATGGGGGACAAGTGAATTTGAGTGAGCAAGCGTTTGAACATCTGTTGATGAGTGCGCCAAGAAGGCCAGTAACACATTGGCGAGTGACTAAGATTAAACTCAGAGGTTTGCTAAAATCTGTTTGGCGATTTGGGTTTAAAGATAAAAAGAATCGCCATAAATAATAAAGGCCAGTCTCAAAGACTTAATGCCGTTCGGATAAG
>NZ_JBFRLX010000167.1:0-17348 GCF_041470165.1 Vibrio sp. 10N.286.46.A8 | reverse complement strand
AGAGACTAGAGACTAGAGCTAGGCAACTATCTAATGATTGACGTAGCAAACAGAGAATGGAACAGACAATCGCTCAAACTCTTTGATCCATCGCCACTGGTTATCTTGCAATTTATCGCCGGGCCCTTTGACTTCAATCCAATGAAATTCATCGTCCTTGAACGCAATCAAATCCGGCATCCCAGTTCTAAATAGCTTTAGGTCACTCAATATCACTTTGAATAGCTCGACGATTAAGGCGTTCGGAATAGCCTCCATACTGTGCTCAATGAGTGCTTTAGGGAAATGATTCCAATGAACGAATGGATTTGCGATACCGTATTTCAGGTCGTAGATATCAAGCAATTGGTTTAGTCCTTGCTCGGATATGGTTTGAAACGCAGCCTGGATCTGTTCAACTCGTTTGTCTACGAAATTTGAATGGTACAGATCCAGAGGGCGATGTTGGTAGCGATTGATAAATGCGCCCTCAACGTCTGCGAAAATCACTTCCCAAAAGGCTAAGCCAAACAATCCACATAAAAAACTGTTCTCTGAAAAGTAGACTTCCCAACCTTGGTTTTCCAAGTGTTGCTTCACCACAAGTTCAACTCGCGTTTGGCTGAGGTCTAATTCCAGTTTTATCTCTTTGCAGTTCGGTTTTATAGTTCGTGAAACTTTGTGGCCCTGTTTCCGTAGTAGCCTGTCTTCAAGCTTAGCCGCGATCTCCAACTCTGATACATCTGATGGATTCGCTTTCATTTGCGTGACAATGTCACACATTAAGTTTAGCTCGTCTTGCTTGTCATAGATGCGTGCAAGTCGTTCTCTGCTTGGAGGAAGTACGGATTGTTTGAACCAAAAGACAGCTTGATCGTTTTGGTTGAGCCTTTCTAGATCGCGAGCGATATTATTGATCAAACGCGATCGTTTTCTGGCAATGTTTCTGTGCTCTGATTCTTCAGGAATCGAATTTAAAAGCAGCTCCAGAAACTCACTGTCTTTGCGGTCCCCTTCTGAATACAAGCGTTGAATATCACGTATCTGGAGCAGTTGATTGAGCTGTTCTCTAGAGGTGAAGAAACGACGCTGTTTACTTAATGGGTAGTTTTCGAAGGTGTTGAGTCCAAGATCGCTAAGAACGAATTGGCTTAGGTCTTGATAAGTATTGGCAAAGAACAGTAGCAGCAAGACATCAATAACTTCAGATTTGACAACGTAAATACAATCGAACGACAAGTTTTGAAACTTATTAAAAGGTTGGTGATCGAGCAAAGCCAAGAGTTCGTCTTTCTTCGCTATCTTATTGTTCATCAGAAATGGGAATGCGCTGAACAGCTCTGGTTTAGTCAGTAGATGCAATCCTAATTCGAGATCACTAATGACAAGATTATGTTGTTCGGTAGGGTGGCTTAACGCAATGAAGTTCGATGTGTTTAGCTCTTGTAGGGCGTTTTTCAGATCTGGAATTTCAGCATAGTCGAGCTTATCACTTCGAAACCAGCAGCCTTTGCGAGAAAGCAAACGAATCATTAGACACTGGCTTGAGACTGAAAGACGTTTGTATTCAGACAACCAACGGCATTCATCGTCACTCAGCAGGTCTGGATAGAGTGTTTGAGCGTGTTCAATCAGTCGATTGAAGTTGTCGAGATAATAAGTAGGGGAGAGCTGAGGAGTGGTTTCTATCGTCAATGGATTAGTCGCTTGATACAAAAAGAGCCTAACCCTAAGGTTAAGCTCTTTCTATTTTTAATCAATCGAGAACTGAATTAAGCGCTTGCTTGCTTAAGTTCAGTTGCTTTCGCTTCTGAGATTGGCTTAGTCACGATAGCTAGAACAATACACACGGCCATCATAGCAGCAGAGATTGTGTAAGCTAGGCCGTAACCTTCGCCATTCGTCATTGAGTAACCAACAACCGCAGCACCGATAGCACCACCGATACCCCATGCCGTGTAAAGCACGCCGTAGTTCGTACCGTAGTTTTTCAGGCCATAGAATTCCGCAGTTAGTGTTGGGAATACTGCTAGAAGTGTACCGTAACCAACAGCTGCGATAGCCGTACCAATGATTAGCGTGAATTCAGAGTTGAACGTAGCGAATAGAGCCATGTTCGCGCCTTGAAGGATGAACGCTAGAAGTAGAGTACGTACGCCACCGATTTTATCTGCAAGCATACCTGCAGCAACACGACCGCCTGAGTTGAATACAGCAAGGATAGACGCTAGGTAAACCGCGTTTGGTAGGTTCGCTTGAACGCTAGCAATCGTAGTGATGTTACCGATGATCATAAGACCAACAGAAGCAGCAAATGCGTACATGATCCATAGAGAGTAGAACTGAGGAGTCTTCAGCATTACTTTCCACGTTAGGTCTTCAGTCTTCTTAACCGCTTTAGGTGCTTGGCCTTCTTTTACTTTAGGCTCAGCTGGCGTGTAATCCGCTGGTGGGTTGTTGATCGTTGCCGCTAGAGGTACTGCGATTGCAAGTACACCAACACCAAGAATCATAAAGCTTGTTTGGATACCCATGCTATCGATTAGCGCAGAAGTTAGTGGTGCTAGATAAATAGCAGCAAGACCGAAGCCTGCAGCGATTAGACCGTTAACCATACCTTTCTTAGAAGAGTGGAACCATTTCATTGCTGATGGAGAAAGACATGCGTAACCGAAGCCGATACCAGCACCTGTCATCACGCCAAACGTTAGGTTTAGCATCATAGGAGTCGTAGCGAAACCAGAAGCAATCATACCTAGGCCAGTAAGCGCTGTACCAAGAATAAGGATCTTACGTGGACCCATACGGTCTTGTAGGATGCCTGCAACAAGAAGACAAACAGAGAATGTGATAGTTGCAATAGCGTAAGGTGAAGATGCTTCAGCAGCACTCCAACCAGCTTCAGTCACTAGCGCCTTGTTAAATACACTCCAAGCATACAGGATGCCAAGACAAAGGTTGATACAGAAGCCTGCTAGCAGGATACGTGATGCTTTATCAATCTTGCTCATTTTTATTCTCAGTTTTGTCGTTGGTCAGTGGTGAGCCACTTAACTAAAGACGGGTTATTGTGATTGTTTCTTCAAAATTAGTTTGCGTTTATCAACAGACAACGCAAAAGAGCGCGGATTATAACCAATAAAAATGTGATTGGAATCTCTTTTTCCATTTTTGGTAAATAAACTCAAAATTGTTAATGGCTTGTTTTTTGTTGGTTTGTAAGTTGTGTTCAATACCTTTCTATTTTGTTCTTTTTAGCGTGGCGGGCTTATTTTTTAAGGGATTCTTCGATACACATTTCAGATTGTCCACGTATCCCGTGCGGATATCACAGAGTTACGAATTATTTTAAATATTTTTCAAGGTTAATTTTGTGTAACAAAATAAATCGAAATGACGCTTTATTCATATGAGACAAGGGTTAACGGAGGTTTATTAAAAACAGTATGTTAAATGATTGTTAACTTGGATTTTTGTTAGCACTCTTGCTTACATTTTGTTCAACTTGAGGGGTTGTGTTGAACAAAAAAAATGGGAAAATAGTACGCAAACTGAGATTCCAAATTTGAAAGGATGCGTTTCCAACCTATGGTGAGGCGAGTATTATGAAACTGTTTTTAATTTTATTGATGTCAATTTCTGGTGGTGTAGCGGCAGCTGACCATATTCACTCTTTCCTATTCGGCTTCTATATTGCGGCGTTAGCAGTTGGTAGTTGTTACTGGCTGGCATTCCGTAGCACGCGTTTCCCACAGTTGGCATTAATGCTATTGATGTGTGGCTTTTTTGCAAAAATTGCAGTGACCGTTATCGGTGTTTCTTGGGGTATCTCAAACGATATCATTCAATCGCCGTTCATTTTCTCATTGTCATACCTTTTCTTCTTGGTCGTAGTGACTTACGTTTGGTTTGCATACCGCGATAAGTTGACGCTTAAAAAGCGCGCTAAGCAGGTAGAAGAGTCTCGCAAACAAGCCGCTGTATAATTCAGAATTCTAAAAAGGAGCCTTCTTCGGAAGGCTCTTTTTGATCTGGCCTCTCTTAACTCTATTATTTGGTTATGATTGCAGATAAAAGAAACCCCAGTATGGTGACATACTGGGGTTTCTTGTTATTTATCTATTATCTAGCCGCTATCATTTAGCAAAGACCGTTCTTAACGCGTGTTACTTCTTCATCAACTTCGCTAGATCGGCGAAAGGGTTGTGGGTCGCTGATTGGTGGTCGTCTAAACGAGCCTTGGCATCAACGCCATAACGGTCATGGTCTGTGTATTTTGAGTGTTCATGATCGTGACAGTAAAGGCATAATAGTTCCCAGTTACTTCCGTCTTCAGGGTTGTTTGTATGGTCGTGATCGACGTGGTGAACGGTCAGCTCTCTTAAGTTCGAGTAAACAAATTCACGCGCGCACTTACCACAAACCCATGGGTACAGTTTTAGTGCTTTTTCACGGTAGCCTTTCTCTTGACGAGCGTACGCTGCACTCGAGCCAGTGTAGTCAGAAGACATTGCCAAATCCTTATCAATTGTAATATCCCGATTTTATCACAGCTTTCTTTAACCTGTAGGCATGTCGTGACTAAATCATGTTTCGTACTAACCGTTATGTGGCTTAGGTTTGATTGGGCACTTATCTTTTACGTGTGCTATCTCATAAATCAGGTTATTTCTTTCTGGAATAAGCCATGCTTAACAGTTTGAAAAGAAATTGTATTTAGGGGTTTTAACCAAGGGAGCGTGACCTAATATCAGTTAAAGCTACCCTATATTAATAAGGAAATATCATGTCAGAACAATACACACCGCCAAAAGTTTGGGTTAACGATACTGATGGTGGTAACAAGTGGGCAAATATCAATAGTCCTGAATCTGGCGCTCGCTTTGATAAAGAGCTTCCTGTTGGTGACCATGCTTTTCAATTGTATTCTCTTGGTACACCTAACGGTCAAAAAGTCACTATCTTGCTGGAAGAGTTGTTAGCGGCAGGTGTTAAAGAAGCTGAATATGATGCGTATTTGATTAACATTGGTGAAGCTGAACAGTTCTCTTCTGGTTTTGTGAGGGTTAATCCAAATTCCAAAATACCGGCACTCGTTGATAAGTCTGGTGCTGAAGACGTGAATGTTTTCGAATCGGCATCTATCTTGATGCACTTAGCTGAAAAATTTGGTCACTTCTTACCAAAAGAAGGGGCAGCGAGAACACAAACCATTAACTGGTTATTCTGGGCGCAAGGCTCGGCACCATTCCTAGGTGGTGGTTTTGGTCACTTCTACGCTTACGCTGATGAAAAGCAAGAGTACCCAATTAACCGCTTTGCGATGGAAGCTAAGCGTCAGTTAGACGTGTTAGACAAACAACTCGCCAATAGCGATTTTGTGGCGGGAGAAGAGCTAAGCATCGCTGATATCGCAATTTGGCCTTGGTATGGCAACCTTGTACTAGGAAAAATTTACGATGCAGCTGAGTTCCTACAAGTTGAGTCTTACACCAACGTTGTGCGCTGGGCGAAGCAACTAGAAGCGCGCGAAGGTTTCCAACGTGGCCGCGTAGTTAACCGTTCATTTGGCGAAGAGTGGGAGCAAGTACCAGAGCGCCATTCCGCAGAAGATATCGACCGTGTTTTAAAGCTTAAGCCTTAGTTGCTTCAAAATTAACTCGCTGTACATAACTAGAGTTTGTTTTTGATTCCTTCGAATAACAGACTCTAGTTTTCTCATTTCAAATTGATCCTTCCGAAAGCAAGTTCACCTATTTAGATTTAGCTATTAAAGGCGGTTTAGGTATAAACTTGCGACATCATAATTCTAAAGGATGGTGCCATGTACCACGGTCATATCTATTTCCCTCTGCGCTTTGCAGAGCAGGCAGAAACACTGCGTCAGAAAATTCTATCGGAACGTAAAGATGTGTTAGAGACTTTCCCATTAATACAGCGTTTGGTTGGGCCACATAAAATGCCGATGTTTGAGATTCACTTTGCGAACAAAGAGTCGGGCATTGTTGAATGGCTTGAAAAAGAACGCGGTGACATGTCGGTGTTGATTCACCCAGTAACCGGCGGTGAAGAAACTCTAGACCATACAGTACGTGCGACTTGGCTTGGTCGCGAGCTTGGTGTATTCGAAGATACGCTGACTAGCTAATTCAATTCTGCGCCCGACAGTGAGTACCTAACAATCTAACTTAGTAACTTAGTAACTTAGTAACTTAGTAACTTAGTAACTTAGGTGCTGTCGGGTGTGTCAGCGCACAGCTCGTTTTGCTCATCGTCTTCTTGCCGAAATTCTAGCTTCTCCAGCTATTCCCCAGTAACAGCGATACCGCTACCGACACGCCTAATGCGATTAATATATTAGGTAAGTAAAGACCCCAAATCGCGACACAAACCGCCACGGTTACCACAGCCCACAATAGTGTTTCTAGAATCCAAGTGCCCATAACATTACTCCTAACTAGATTGTGCGATTAGCATAACCAAGCAAGGGTAAACTTTTGGTCACCATCAATTAAGCATCTACAGAATTACCTTAACGTTGAACTCATTGTTGTGAGTTTCATGAGTAAACTGCCAACCTTGGTTCTGACAAACGCGATCAATGAGCTCTAGGCCGATACCAAAAGAGGTTTGCTGTACTGAGTCGTTTGCTAGGTTTTCATCTTCCAAGCGGTTGATTACCTCAAACTGATGTTCTGTCAGTGTGATGCTGATATCTCCGCTGCCACCATGCTGAAATGCATTTCGGATTAAGTTGGTGAGCACAACCTCAGTTAATTCACGGGGCAGGGTATGTTCTTCTTGCTCAACCTTGGTTTGAATGTCCACTTCTTTGTTTTTTAAAAGATAACGTTGGCTTTCGATAATGTTATTGAGCAGGGGAGTCAGCTTGATTTGCTCATAGTTGGTTTCCATCTCGTTATTACGGCTCATCCATAGCAGAGTTGTCACTAAGGCTTTCATGTTGGTGGCTGAGCGTTGGATTCGTGCGACGGCTCGTTGGCCGCTGTTGGGAATACTTTCAGACAACCGCACCAGCATATCGCCACTGGCTGAAATAGTGGCAATCGGTGTTCTTAACTCGTGGCTAGCTGCTCTTAAGAAAAAGCTCTCACGCTCATTGGCCTGTCGTTCGCCTTGAACGCTTTTAACCAGTTGCGAAGCCAACTTATGGATCTCTTTATACCGAAACTGAGTCAGCCCTTCAGTGTCGTCCACATCCAGAGATTCAGACCATTTTGATAGCGTAATAATCGGTTTGGTGACTCGGTGTATCAAAAGGCGAATGATCAAAAACACCAAGAGTAAAAGGGCGCCGATGGCAATGAAGGCATTGTTAATTTGGTTCACGGAATCGGGTGGGTTGAGCTCGAACAGATTCAAGTAGATGGCTTCATCGTACTCAGAAATGATGTACAAGGCTTCGTCTTTACCAGAAACTTGATGTTTGGCGGCATAGAGGTATTGCCCTGATTTATTGTTAGGTGAAGGCTGGTAATGATCATAAATAGCGTCGTTATCAAACGCTTTCCAATCAAAGGCTTGTTGAAATTTAGCGGGCAGCTCCGAATAGGTTAGAAAGGCTTGGAATGTCGGGTTTTGATAGTCTGGTAATTGCCCTGTTTCGATGTAACGTTGTTCTGCGACTTCCAACTCATACAAGAATCCATACTTTGCCGATTCATTGAGGCCAATGTGATAGCTCTGAGACACCATCAAGCTATAGATGGCTGTGAGTAATACGACGATGCCAAACAGGTAGAGGTAGATATCACGCTTGATACTGACTCGATTCATGTTCGGGTGCTTCATGATGGCTCCTCATGCAAGACCACACCAATACCATGAACCGTGTGAATTAGCTTTGAGCCAAAGGGAGCATCAACCACTTGTCGAAGTTTAAACAAGTGCGCCTTCATACTATCCGAACTTGGCATTTCGTCTTCCCATGCTTCTTCAAGCTTGGCTTTACTCACCACGTTAGGGCTGTTTCGAACTAACATCACGAGCATTCGCCAACATACAGGGGAGAGCTTCAGTAGTTTACCGCCTCGAATAGCTTGGTGCTTATCCAAGTCCAATTTGAGATCGGCTACAGACAAAGTTGTCACCGTACCTTGAGCACGACGAACCAGCGCCATCAACCGTACTTTTAGCTCTTCCATCGCAAAAGGCTTCACTAGATAGTCATCCGAACCTACCTCGAATCCGGCGATTTTATCTTGTAGCGTGTCTCTCGCCGTCAGCATGAGAATCGGGGTGGTAACGCCTTGTTGTCGAAGAGATTGGCAGACATCGAGCCCGTCCATCTTGGGCATGTTGATGTCCGTTAAGATGATGTCATAACGCCCCTCTAGCGCAAGATTGAGACCCGCACTGCCATTGTAAGCAAAATCGAATTCGAACCCATCGAGTTCCATATAGTCTGCAATGGCTTCTGCTAAGTCGCTGTCGTCTTCAATCAACAGGGCGTTAATGCTCATAAGTGTCCTTACTTTGTTTCTCGTTCTCTTTTCCAAGCCCAGATAGGTGGTTGAATAAGAAGTTGTAATCGGTAGTTCCAATTTGGCGCGTGCCATAACTGTTGGCACAGTTTAACGTAGCCGTGGAAATATACCTTAAATGGGTTCACAGAGTTGATTCTAGGGAACACTCCGTATCTGACTTCTTCCTCTTCTTTAGCGAAGGTGCCGAACATCTTGTCCCAAATAATGAAGATGCCAGCATAGTTCTTATCAAGATACTGCTTGTTGGTTGCGTGATGCACTCGGTGGTGTGAAGGCGTATTAAATACCGCTTCAACTGGGCGAGGCAAGCGTTTAACGGTTTCAGTGTGCAGCAGTGTTTGAAACAGTTGAACAAAGGTTTCACACATCAGAACCACAAACGGATTAAAGCCGAGCAGAATTAACGGCAAGTGGAAGAAGAACGGGAAGAACCAATCCAAAGGCCCAAAGCGGTAAGCGACCGAGATATTAAAGTAAGGCGAGCTATGGTGAACTGAGTGCGTTCCCCATGCTAAACTGTTGCTGTGCAAGAATCGGTGCTCCCAGTAGTACGCGAGATCGGCCAAGATCAAGCAACCCAGAATTGTCCAACCGGATATCGGTAGCTGAGTTAGGCTGAAATTCTCGTAGGCGTAAACAAACGCGCCGACATAGGCTAACCCGACAAAGAAAACGGTAACCAACAAGAAGAACAGAGTGACTAAGTTAGTCGCGCTGTCTCCCAACATATTCCAGCTGAGTTTTTTCTTAAAGGCATAGCGGATAAGCTCAAAGATAAACAGAGCCAGAGCAAGCAGCAGAAAATTATCATCTACCCAAGTTTCGGTTAGGATGATGCTCGTTTCTGTGAATGTTTGAGAGAGAAAATTCCCAATGCTATCCATAGTGAAATCCATAACTAAATCCTTTACTGGTTGTTCTTATAATAGACGTATAACTCGCTAGAATCTGGCAACCCATGCTGATTGAGTTGGTGGTGCTCTATAACCATGTCCACTTCTTTTAATATCGCGATACCTTCCCAAGCTTGTGCTAATTCCTGTTCGGTATGTTCGCCTTTACCTAGTAGAAGCGTGCCTTTGACTTTGTTCGGGAGCTTAATTAAGAGCTTGTTTTTATTTAATTTTGATTGCTGAGTCGGGAAGCCAATCATGATTGTTGCTTCGCTGAAATCTAAGCTGATGTCTTGATAGACGACGATGACTTGCTGTTGCTGTGCGACCTCTTCGTCATCGGATTCGAGGTTCTGGTAGAAATCCACCCATAGGTTTGGCACGTCTTCTAAAGGAATTGTCTTACTCAAACCTTGCAGATAAGTCGTGTTTGCAGTGACTTGTGGTTTTACCTCTACGGGCTTAGTTGCTTCTGACTGAGCTATTACTGATTGAGTTACTGCCGTCTCAGCTGTTGATGCCTTTTTAATTGGCTGTGCTGTCGAATTAATTGGCTGCTCCGTCGAAGCATCCGCAACTGCTGGCTGAATATGTAATAGCCCCCAGACAACACCAGTAATACCGACTGTCGTGAGTAATGAAGCGAATAATTTCATGCTCTTTCCTTGTTGTTCATTTTTCTTATCAAGGACAGTAAAGGAGGCGAGGTAAACAAAAGGTAACCGTGGGGATTGTTTTGGTCAGAGGGTATAGGTGATTCATTAAAAAAGGCTCCTCAATTGAGGAGCCTTTTGCTTTACCAAGGAACAGTTTTAACAAGGGACTGTTTTATCAAGAGCCTCTGTTCGTCAGCCTTAACCGCTAAACAGAGTAGGGGGATTAAGCCTCTGCAGTCACTTTAGAATCGCTCATCTTTTTAAGAGCTGCGTAACCAAAACCTGTTACCGCTGTACCTGCTGCAATCGCCACTAGATACATAAGAACTGGAGAGATAGCGCCAGGAATTAACAGTACGAACAAGCCGCCGTGTGGAGCCATTAGTTGTGCACCAAACATCATTGATAGAGCGCCCGTTAGTGCGCCACCTGCCATACATGCTGGGATAACACGCATTGGGTCTTTCGCTGCGAATGGGATTGCACCTTCAGAGATGAAACATAGTCCAAGAACGAATGATGCTTTACCTGCTTCGCGCTCGCCTGCTTCAAACTTGTCTTTCACTAGGAAAGTTGCAAGGCCCATACCTAGAGCCGGAACCATACCTGCTGCCATGATTGCTGCCATTGGTGCGTAAGTTTGTGAAGCCAATAGACCAACACCGAACGTGTAAGCCGCTTTGTTTACTGGACCACCAAGGTCGAAACACATCATTGCGCCTAGAATCACACCCAGAAGAATCGCATTAGACGTTCCCATGTTGTTTAGGAAGTCTGTCATTGCGCTCATCACGCCTGAAACTGGACCTCCAACGATGTAAATCATGACCAAACCAGTGAACAAACTCGCGATAAACGGAATGATCAGAATCGGTTTGAGGGCTTCCATGGATTGTGGAAGTTGAACCTTGTCGGCAATGAATTTTGCTGCGTAACCCGCAATGAAACCCGCTGCGATACCACCTAGGAAACCTGCGCCTGTTGAGCTAGCCAACATACCGCCAATTAGACCTGGAGCCAGACCCGGACGGTCAGCAATAGAGAATGCAATGAAACCAGCAAGAACAGGAATCATCAGTGCGAATGCAGAACCACCACCGATAGTCATCAATGCCGCTGCTAATGTGCCTTCTTCTTTGAACGCTTCGATACCGAATACGAAAGACAGTGCGATGATCAAACCACCCGCAACAACCACAGGAAGCATGTGAGATACACCTGTCATTAGGTGCTTGTACACACCTTTCTTCTCATCAGCAGGCGCTGAATTTGAAGACGCTGTGTGCTGGTATGGCTTAGCTTCAGCGAATGCTTTTTCCATCTCTTGCTTTGTTTTCTTCAAAGCAGGACCTGTTGTGGTTTTGTATAGCGCTTTGCCGTTAAAACGATCAAGAGGAACGTCGATGTCGGCAGCGATGATAACAAGATCAGCGTCTGCGATTTCTTGGTCTGTCAGTTGGTTTTTCGCACCTACTGAGCCGCGAGTTTCCACTTTGATCTGGTGACCTAAGCGTTTGCCTTCTGCTTCAAGTGCTTCTGCTGCCATAAAGGTGTGTGCAACGCCAGTCGGGCAAGCGGTAATCGCTACGATCTTTTTGCTGCCTGTACTTGCTGTTGTAGAAGAGTTTGCTGAAGTACCGGTCACTTCAACAGTGCTTTCAACTTGAGATGCGTCTAGTACTGTTGCTTGGGCTACCGCTTTCTCTAGAAATGCTTTTGCATCTGCTGTGCATTCAGAGATAGCTGCTTGGTACACTTTTTTGCCAACAAAGCGCGCTTTATCAACGTTTGTGTTGGCAGCAATAACGACAACGTCGCTGCTGTCGATCGTGTCTTGTGATACTGGAGAGTTAGGTAATACGCTAGATTGACATTCAATAGCGGCGTTCCAACCCAGTGTTTTTGAAGCTTGCTCTAACAAGCCTGCTGCGATGATGCTGTTTGCTACGCCACTTGGGCAAGCTGTGATGATGGTAATATTCATAATAATCCCTTTGTCCTATTTACTTGTGTCTAACTGACTAGTTGGAGCACTAAGCGCCTGTAATTGGATATTTTGTCGTACTGAATCCAGCTCTTGTTGGCTGGTTACACCCACGCCTACCTGTGAAACTGCTAGAGCAGATAGGGCGGTTGCGAATTGAATAAGTTCTGTTTTTGGCATCTGTTGCATGTGGCCCCAACATAGGCCAGCAACTAAGGTGTCACCTGCACCTACCGTGCTTACTACTTGCATGCGCGGAGGTTGAGCGTGTAACCACTCACCTTGGTTAAGCCACATCACACCTTCAGCACCAAGTGACACAACGATGTTATCGATGCCTTTTTCACTTAGGGCTTGGCCTGCGTGTTGGCATTGGTCGCGTGTAGTTAGTTCGGCGTTGAATAACTGAGATAGCTCTTCATCGTTTGGCTTGATCAGCCATGGTTGTGCATCGAGTCCCGCTTTAAGTGCATCACGGCTGCTGTCGAACAACACTTTCTTGCCCATATCGTGAAGTTTCTGAATCCACGATGCGCATAACATAGGTGAAATGCCCTGAGGTAAGCTGCCTGCAATCACGAAATATTCGTGGTCTTCAGCTAACCCGAATAGAGTGCGCTCAAACTGCTCGATGGCAATCGGTGTTACCGCTACGCCAGGGAAGTTGATGTCGCTAACTTGACCACTTTCTTCTACTAACTTCACGTTGATGCGAGTTGCGCCGTCGACACGAATAAAGCGGTCAGTTGCGCCCATCTGTTCGAACAGTTGGCAGAACGGTTCTTCGTTATTGCGACCAAGGAAACCTGTTACGGTGACTTTAGCGCCAAGCTCTGAAAGTACTTTTGCTACGTTTACGCCTTTACCCGCTGCATGCAGTGAGCTTTTGTTCACCAAGCTAACCGAACCTACGTTTAGCACATCGATGCTACCTGTCAGATCTAGAGCAGGGTTTAGGGTTACGGTAACGGCTTTGATTTGTTTATCAGACATATCGATTCCTTAACCTTCGCCAAGGCCAGAAGCGATAGCTTTGCCAATAGACTCAAGTGCTTGAGCTGCATCTTCACCTTCAGCAACAAACTGAAGCTGATGGCCGTGTTTAACGCCAAGCGCGATTACTTTCATCAAGCTCTTCGCGTTCACTTCTTTTCCATCGCCATCTAGGTTTGATACGCGGATAGTTGATTCGAACTTCTTCGCTTCAGCGACTAGCATTGCGCCCGGACGAGCGTGTAGGCCGTGTGCATTTTTGATTTTGAATACCGCGCAGTTGTCATCGTCTTGAGAAGCTGTAGAAACCGCTTCACCTTTTAGAAGGCCGATCACTTGTGCTGCGTCAGCGGTTAACAGTTGTTGCTGCTTACCTTCGAAAACCATCTTGCTTAGGTTTGCCAGAATAGATTGGTGAGCGCTGTTACAAGCAGCAAATGCCACCAATGCTTTAACTGGTGTGCCTTCGTATTCGCAATCGTTGGCTGTTGAAACGAAAGATACGCCAGTGCGAGTTACGCCTTTATCGCTGCCCAACAACCACAAGCCTTGGCCTAGATGAGTCGGTGTTTTTGTTACTAAGTCAGCAACGAATGCATTGTCTGTGCAACCTGTGTTCTTAAGTAGGCCGCCCGCAACTGCCGACATTTGAATCATGTCGCTTGCAGGGAACAGCAGCTGAACTAAAGAAGCGTCTAGGTCTGCTTCTAGCTGAACTTCGCCATTAAGTAGGGCGATGATTTCGTCTTCTGATTTTGCTTGCTTTAATTTCTCTTCAACACCGTCTGCCGCTAGCACTTTGGTCAGTTGCTTAAGAATGCCTAAGTGCTCATCAGATTTAGCTGCAATACCAATCGCAACGTAAACACGGTTTCCGTCTGCCCAATCAATACCTTCAGGGAAGTGGTGTACCGCAACGCCTGTCTCTTTCACTAGGCCACGAGTGTCAGTAGTTCCATGAGGAATCGCGATACCGTTGCCAAGGAACGTAGAGTTCTGGTTTTCACGGTTCAGCATTCCTTCAACGTAGCCAGAGTCAACTAAGCCTTTGGCTGTTAGGTCGCCTGCAATATTTTGGATTGCTTGGAACTTATCATTGGCCGTTTGGCCTAGAGTGATGTCAGATTTTGATAATTTAAGCATGGTGCCTCTTTAGCGTATCGCTTGAGAATTTGTGTGTCGCTACGATTCCAACTAGAGCAAGAATTAGTGAACTTTACTCTTTGCTTTACTTTAGCTGAATCGGTTCAGCATTCAGTGTAAAAAAATTCAGCAAAGCCAATTTCGATTTTCAAAATAGTTTTGCTGCGTGTCGTTAATTCGGTCTGATTCGTGGATAACGAAAAGCTAAATAACGAAAGCTTATTAACAACAAATGACGCTCAATTCATTCAAAAGGATGATTTAAGTCACTTTTCAGATTTTGCTGAATCCTTTCAGCTTTTATACTGAATCGATTCAGCATATAATTCAACTAATCCAGGGATCAGATCATTCGTTATATGATCCTACGCACAAAATACAGGTCACTCATATGACACTTGATGAAATCGCTAAGTTGGCTGGAGTATCGAAAACCACAGCCAGTTATGTCATCAACGGCAAGGCGCAGAAATACAGAATCAGTGAAAAGACTCAACAGAAAGTCATGGCGGTTGTAGAAGAGTATAATTACCGTCCAGACCACGCCGCTTCGTCGTTGCGAGCTGGTAATAGCCGTTCATTTGGTTTGATTATTCCGGATCTGGAAAACAGCAGTTACGCGCGTTTGGCAAAATTGATAGAGCAGAATTCACGCAAAGTGGGCTACCAGATATTGATTGGTTGTTCTGATGATGATGCTGAAACAGAACGAAAAGTGGCTGAAGCTTTGGTAAGTCGTCGTATTGATGCCTTGCTGGTTGCGAGCTCAATGCCAGACGCCAACGAGTTCTACTTAAAGTTGCAAAACTCAGGCACGCCTGTGATCGCAATTGACCGTCCTTTAGATGATGAGCACTTTGCTTGCGTACTCAGTGAAGATTTCGAAGCTGCGTTTGAATTGACGCACTCGATTCTCGATGACAACATTCATAGTGTTGGTTTGATAGGTGCACTTCCTGATCTAAATATCTCACGCGAACGTCACCTAGGTTTTGAAGCGGCGAATAAAGCACATACTCAACAAACAGGGCTAGCAGAAAACAAGTCGATGGTTGTGGGTTATGGTGAGCACTTTGATAGGGAATCTGGACGCGAGGTTTTTGAAGAGTGGATTGCAAAAGGCACGGTTCCTGATGCGATTGTGACTATGTCTTACACCTTGTTAGAGGGTGTGTTGGATGTGATGGTTGAAAAGCCAGAGCTGATTAATCAAGTAAAACTGGCAACCTTTGGTGATAACCGACTGCTCGACTTCTTGCCTTTTAAAGTCCATTCACTGCCACAGCAATTCGAAGTTATTGCTGATAGTGCTTTTGCTTTGGCGCTGAATGCATCTGCTAAGCGTTACCAAGCTGGTATCGAGCTTGTGCCAAGAAGCTTAGTGAAACGAGGCTAATTCCAGTTAGTTTACACAAGCTAGGTTAGACTTGGACACTTAGCTCGAACTTGGATTTAACTCGAACCTGTAATTAACTCGAGCTTGGACACTTAACTTGAATTAAGTAATAAGCCCAACTCTACAATGGCAACAATGCCGAGCAACAAAGCCAACACCTTCCAAAACTGGATTGGGTTTCGGTTTATCAAAGGTTGCTTGGCTTTGCTTTTCACCAAGCTTTGGTTTGGTGTGTAAAGGTCTGCCACAAAATCCCCCAACACTTGATGGCGCTCGCTTGGTGATTCCGCGCAGGCTTTTTGTAACACCAAATCCACCCAGCTTGGTAAGTCAGTTCGTTTTTGAGTGATGGGTTGGTATTCCCACTGATGATGACGAGATTGCTTAAGTGATTGTGCGGTCATTTCAGAGTAGGGCAATTCACAGGTTAGCATCTCATAGCCGATCACAGCGATAGAGAACAAATCTGAGGTGGTTGTCGCGGTGCTATGTTTGATGGTCTCTGGCGCAATGTAATTGACCGCACCTAATGGAGTGTCGTCTTTGTCTGCGAGCTCTCCTTCTTCAAGTCCTCTCACTAATACAGCGCCGAGATCGATGATTTTTATCTCACCATCACGTTGAAGCATGATGTTCTCGGGCTTTAAATCTCGGTGCACCATGTCTGCGCGTTGTAATACTCGAATGCCTTGCGTGATCTTTTCTAATATTTCGCGCACTTCATTGAGTGACGGTTTTGGATTGTCGTACATCCATTGTCTTAGCGTGATGCCTTCTACCCATTCGCAGATTTGATATAAGAATTGCGAGTTCTCTGCCGTCGGGTAGACCTTCATTACTTTCTTATTGTTTAGCAAGATGCCCGCCCATTGTTCATTAAAGAAAGCTCTCAGTTGTGAAGGGCTATCATGATATTGGACGGAAGGGACTTTCAGCACGAACTCGGTTTGTGTCTCTTTCTGCATCACACGATACACATGGCTTCTAGAGCCTGCATACAACACCTCAAGCACCATAAAGTTGTCGATACTTTGCCCGAGCTTTAACGCGGGTGGGATGGCACGTTTAGCCAGCTTTTCATGGAACTCAATGAGCGAAGGTTTAGGTAGATGGCTGACTTGCACAATCAAGCAGCTGACGTTGTCTGAGCTATTGTGGCTTAAAGCGGTGTTACAGATGCTTTGCGCTGCGTACTCGAAATCCGCTCCGGGTTTGTCGATGTGTTCCTTGAAGGTGTTGGGAGAGACAAACTCATGCACGCCATCAGATGTCAGGATAAAGCAGTCGTTTTTCTTGATAGGCAAGGTTTGATAGTCAACGTTGAGTTGGTTGTCCATGCCTAAGGCGCGTGTTAAGTAATGCTTCTGCCCCATATTTTTACGGGTGTGGTCGCGGGTCAGTTGGCGTAATTCTCCATCTCTTAGTAAGTAAATGCGACTGTCACCAACGTGGAATATATGTGCGGTGTTCGATTTGAGTATCACGCTGCTAAAGGTGGAAACGAGCGCATTATGGTTCACTTGTTGTGCGGGATGAATATTAGAAACAGACGTGTTGAACAGCCAAGAGTTGAGCGAGGTTAAGACCTTTTGCGCTGAACGCTGAATGCTCCAGCTATTGGGTGTGGCGTAGTAGTCGTCGATAAACTGCATCACGCTGGTGTTACTGGCTTTTTGGCCGTGTTCACTGCAACTCGCGCCGTCTGCTATGCAGGCGACACTGCCTTTCAACTCTTGCTCAGCACGAGTCTTCGGGTGTTTTACAATGATGGCGTCTTGGTTTTCATCACGTATGCCT
>NZ_JBFRLX010000166.1:0-42727 GCF_041470165.1 Vibrio sp. 10N.286.46.A8 | reverse complement strand
AAACAAGTCGAGGTTAGGATGAAAAAAATATTATTGCTGCTTAGCGTGATCTTATTGGGTGGTTGTGTTGGCATGCCCGAAACGGTTAAGCCCGTTCAACAGTTCGAGTTGGATCGATACTTAGGAAAATGGTACGAAGTGGCTCGTTTGGATCACTCGTTTGAGCGTGGCTTAGACAACATCAGCGCCGAATACAGCCTGCGTGATGATGGCGGCGTGAAGGTGATTAACCGTGGATACTCTGCCGAAGAGGGTGAGTGGAACGAAGCGGAAGGCAAAGCGTATTTTGTTGAAGGTTCTGAGCAAGGTTATTTGAAAGTGTCTTTCTTTGGCCCTTTCTACGGCGCTTATGTGGTGTTTGAATTGGACAAAGAGGGATACCAATATGCGTTTATTTCTGGCCCAGACACCGATTACTTATGGCTGCTTTCAAGAACACCTGAGGTTGCACCAGAGGTCATGGAGAAATTCAAAGCGATGTCTAAAGAGCGCGGTTTCAATACTGACGAACTGATTTACGTTGAGCACGGTAAATAAGCTGAGCGCGCTAGGTTAACGACAGTTGATTGAGAAAAAGGAACAGATGATGAGTGCATCTGTTCCTTTTTTATTGGTTTGGTTTGGTTTTGTATGAACTAGCCTTGTCGACGAACCTGCAACACGCTGAGCACCGATAGTGAAAGGAAGAACGCCGGATCACTCCAGCCGAAGCCAACAAATATTCCTGTAAATGCCGCATACAATGTGATGATGGCGCCGAGCATATTTGTAACCACCAAGCCTTGGATGAGCTTTTTAGCGGACAAGCCAGGTTCAATGTCTCTAAGCAGCCAGCTTATTGCAGCGATACCACCCAAAAATATACTGGTGTGTTGAGAGAGAAAGTAAGCGTACTTGTCATTAATTTCCACGCCATACATGGGCCACATTACCGTTGGCATAAAAAACAGTGCGATGGCAAACCCTGCGTAAATAATGCCGTGTAGGCTAAGAAAAGTTTTGTTGTTCATTACGTATCTCTCTATTTATTACTTAGCGACTTAGCGACTTAGCGACTTAGTATCTTTGTTGTCATTCAGAGAATGAACAAGTTTGATTAACCGTTGATTGGGCCTTTATTAATGGTAGTTAATGGCTGATTGACGTCAAAAATCACCCCACGTACTTCGTCGACACCCATCTGTTTAAGGCGAGCGCTATGCATCGCTAGGTACGTCTCTGCACTGAGTTGGTCTTCAAATAAGTAGACGCCGCCACCCAGCTTTTCTGCTTCGTTCTCTGTCCAGATTTTCCAGATCATGCCCGGTTCGTTGTTAATAGACTTTGCTAGGTCAACGAGTGCGTTTGACATCTCTTCACCAAATGGGCCGCTAAATTCAAAATCGACTTGTAATAATTTCATGGTTATTTCTCCAAACAGTTACTTGGTATTGCGCTGAGACTCATGGTCATTTCGCAAAGCATAGGAGGCTTGATTGCCTGTTGAAATAGATAATACCTGTAAAAAACAGACAGGAAAGTTCATAATATAGCCATTAACTGTCAGGATTTTAGACCTATGAGATTGAAGACCACCCTAGACCAATGGCAAACGCTTTACGATATTGACCGCGCAGGCAGCATTCAGGCGGCCGCAGTGCAATTGAATAAGAGCCATACCACGCTGATTTATGCGCTGAGAAAATTAGAGGACCAATTAGGCGTGACTTTAGTGCAGGTTGAAGGTCGTAGGGCGGTATTGTCGGAGGATGGGAAATCACTGTTGCGCCGTGCAAGCAGTATGTTGGAACAAGCTCGCGAGCTAGAGTTGATCAGTGAACAGCTAGCGAAAGGTGTTGAGTCTGAAATTGTGGTTGCTGTTGATCACTTGTGCTGCCTTGAACGCCTTTATCAACCGATGGCTGCATTTTTGACGGAGAACAACACCACATCGATACAAGTGATTGAAACGTCTCTGTCTAAAACAACCGAACTGGTGACTCAAGAACTGGCTGATGTGGCTATCATCAACTTGCCTATTACTAATTACTCAGCCGAAGCCTTTGGTTTTACGATGATGGAGCCAGTAGTTGCTAGCTCACATCCGTTAGCAAGTGCCGTTTCAGTGTCGTTGAATCAACTGTCGTCTTTGCCGCAAATTGTGGTGCGAGATTTAGGTGCTCAAACTAGTCAAGGCAGCAAAAAGCAAGGGAACAAACAGGATGTGGGCTGGTTGAAGTCGAGTCAGCGTATTACTGTGGACAATTTCGACCATGCGTTTGGCGCGGTAGAGCAGGGAGTCGGGTATTGTCGACTACCAAAGCACATTGTTGAAAGCCGAGGAAGTGACAAGCTCACTGTGTTGAATGTCGAAAATGGCAGTGGGTATCACGTTCCGCTGCACCTGACTTTACCAAAAGGAGCCAAGACAGGCCCTGCTGCTCAACGTTTCTATGAGTTACTTCTTGAGTCAGTTTCAAATGCGAGCTAACGGCGACATGAACCTTGAACGATTAACGAGGCTGATTGCCGTTTAAGAATAGCGCGACACATTCGCGAGTGTAGTGAAGTCTTTCTTCTTCAGATTCTCCGCCATCGTGTCCGAAGAATCCCCAATATGCCGATTTGCCGTGAAACATCAGCAACAGTTGGCGTGCTGCAATAACTGGTGAGCTTGATGTCGACAGTGTGAGATCACCAGAGTCTATTTTCGACTGCAAATAATCAGCGAGTAATTTTGTGGTTTTCTGAGGGCCAGTTTCTAAATAGATAGAGGCGATCTCTGGATGCGTATTCGCTTGGCTAATGGCATTTTGAAAGGTTTGTCTAGATTGTTCATCAAGTAATAAATCCTGAAACTTCACACCAAACTTCACCAACTCATCACCCACCGCAGCATCCATATCAAAGGCTGCAGGACTGAGTTCTCGCTCCGCACACTTGGTTTGCATGCAGGTTTCGAAAAGTTCGTCTTTGTTTTTAAAGTGAGAGTAGACCGTTTGCTTAGAAACGTTCGCTGCTTTGGCTATCTGATCCATATTGATCTTGAAGCCATGTTCAGAGAAAAGTTGGCTGGCTGCGGTTAAGATCTGCGATCTCTTCTGTTCACTCTTGATGATTTTAGTCACGTGCTTGCTTCTCGTTACTTAGTGTTGTCTCGTTACCTAGTTTGTCTCGTTGCTTGGTGCTCAGTTCTATGTGTCTCGTTTACGCTAAGCATTATGCTTTTTGTGATGGTTTTATCAATCATTAACGATGAAACTTATTTTTAACACAATCAAACTAGACAGTCTAGTTTGATTTGGTTAGTCTAAAAAAAGAACATAATTGAGTACCGCATAGGAATAGTACGTATGTATAAATTGATGAAGGGAAGCGCAGTGGCAGTGGCGTTGTCGGCTTTTCTTGTCGGGTGTGGTGAAAATACACAAGCCGAGACAGCATCCGATGCAGATAATGCTGCAGCGGAATCGAATAGTGCAGCGTCGACAGTCTTAACAGTGGAAACTGTCGCTTTGGAACGCTCTCCATCGTATGCAGTACAACGTGAATATGTCGGTGTGGTAAAGGCGGGTCAACAGGCTAATTTGGGTTTTGAATTGGCGGGCAAGGTCAATGAGATTCTGGTGGATGTCGGTGACACAGTCACAACGGGTCAGCCGTTGATTCGATTGGATACCCAACTTTTGGAAACCGAGTCTAGCCAACTGAAAGCGCAGGCTGAAGAAGTCAAAGCTCAATTGAGTTTGGTGGCTGCGAACCTTAAACGTCAACGTTCATTGAAAGCGAAAGGCTTCAGTGCCGAAGCTGAGATTGATTCGTTAACCAGTGAGCAACGCGTATTGCAGGCGAACTTGCTGCGTATTGATGCCTCGGTAAAAGGCAATCAATTGAAGCTGGTGAAATCGACAATTCGTGCGCCATATTCAGGGACCATCGCAACACGCTTTGTCTCGCTTGGAGATGTAGTGAATGTAGGGAATCCAACTCTTACGCTGCTTGCCTCTGAAGGGAAAGAAGCCTTTATCGGTATTCCTGCCCATCAAATGAAAAAGGTTACTTCACTTTCCGCCCCAAGTATTCGCGTCGGGCGAGATGAATTCGCTGTGAGACTGTTGAATCCGGGCGCAATGGTCGACACACAGTCTCGCAGTGTCGGTTTGCGTTACTTGTTTCCTGAACAATCGTCGGTGTTAGAAGGGCAACTTGCCTATTTGAAATTTGATGAGCAGATTGATGACCAAGGCTACTGGGTGCCATTAACGGGTTTGATTGATGGATTGCGCGGTGTGTGGAACATCTTTGTGATTGGTGAAGACAACAAAGTTGAGCGCCGAAGTGTTCAGGTGTTGTTTGCCAACAATCAACAAGCGTACGTGAGTGGGGCGATTGAAGACGGTGAACAAGTGATTGCCAGTGGCTTACATCGTTTAGTTCCTGGACAAACCGTGAAGCCAGCAAGCGTTACTGCTGAATAGGAAATAGCATGAAAATCATAGAGACTATTTCCAACACTCGACTGCTTATCTTAATGACAGCACTGCTGATGGTGAGTGGTATTTCTGCGTTCATGACGTTGCCACGTGCAGAAGACCCAGTAATCATCAACCGTTACGCGAACATCACAACCAGTTTCCCCGGAGCCAGTGCCGAGCGTGTTGAAACCTTGGTAACAGAAGTTATCGAGAACAAGCTGCGTGAGCTGAGTGAAGTTAAACTCGTGAGCTCAACCTCAAGGCCGGGCGTGTCTATTGTCACCTTAGAATTGAATGACACCATCACCGAGCCTGAGCCAGTTTGGTCTCAAGCTCGCGACAAGCTATCTGACATCGAATCCATTTTGCCTGCGGGCTCTCATTCTCCCGATCTCGACAGTGATCATACCTATGCTTTCACAACTATCGCATCTCTAACCTGGTCTGGTGCAGGTGAACCTGACCGATTAACACTCGGGCGCTATGCCAAAGAACTCGCTAAGCGACTAAGAACTTTGTCGGGTACTGAATTCGTTGATGAATACGGGATGCCACAAGAAGAGATTCAAATCAGTTTACGTACGGCCGATGCCGCCGCGTTGGGGCGTTCAAGTGCCAATATTGCTGAGTCGCTCGAAGGGGCAGACGCTAAGAACTCCGCCGGCGAGTTAGTGAGTGCTTATTCTCGCTTTGGCTTAGAAATTAAATCTGAACTCGATTCTATTGAACGTATTAAGCAAGTGCCAATAGCCACTGATAGCAAAGGTCACATCATCCGTATGGAAGACATTGCTTCTGTGAAACGTGGTGAGAAAACCCCACAAGACCAGATTGCCATTATTGATGGTGAGCCGGGTGTGATTGTCGCGGCAAGAATGCATCCTGATCTGCGAGTCGACAACTGGACGTCGCGAGCTAATGCTCTGATTGGTAAATTTGAGCAAGAGTTACCAAGTAACGTTAAGGTGACGGTGCTGTTTAATCAGCAAGGTTATACCGAAACTCGCTTAGACGATTTAGGCAAAAGCTTGATGATCGGTTTCGGTCTGATCTTGATTGTTCTGTTTGTCACTTTAGGTGTGCGTGCCGCGATCTTAGTCGCCATTTCTCTGCCGTTAACCTCATTATTGACCTTGTCGATCATGAAAATGACCGGTGTGCCGATTAACCAAATGTCGGTGACAGGCCTAATTGTGGCGCTCGGGATCATGGTTGATAACGCGGTGGTGATGGTCGATACCATTCAAGCTTATCGTTTGAAAGGGCAACAGCGCGCTGAAGCGACCATGAATGCATTGAAGCATTTATGGGTGCCGTTATTAGGCTCAACCTTAACTACCGTGTTGGCGTTTGCCCCGATTATCTTGATGCCGGGTGCATCGGGTGAATTTGTGGGGGGTATTGCGATTACCGTTTCTTTCTCATTGATCGGCTCTTACATTATCTCGCACACCTTAATCGCAGGATTGGCGACCAAGCTACTGCCCAAGCAACTCAGTGATGTCGACAAGAAAGGGCAGCACCATTGGTACATGACGGGTTTGAGAATCCCGGCTTTGACGCGCTGGTTCTCATCTTCTGTCCGCTTTGGTGTCACGCATCCAATCATCACGATTGCTTTGGTGTTGTTGGTTCCGTTTACCGGTTACTGGAGTATGTCTCAGCTGACTGAGCAATTCTTCCCGCCATCAGACCGAGACATGTTTGAGATTCAGGTTTATATGCCGCCGCAAGCGAGCATTTATGCCACTAAAAACACCTCTGAAAAAATCGACGATATCATTCATCGTTACCCTGAAGTGGAGCGTATCGATTGGCTCGTGGGTGCAAACTTCCCATCCTTCTATTACAACCTGCAAGCAAGGCAAAATAATGCGCCATACTTCTCGCAAGCCATGGTGAAAACAGAGAACTTTGACCAAGCCAATGCGCTAATTCCACAGTTGCAAAAGGTGTTGGATGAAGAGGTGCCGGAAGCACAAATCTTGGTACGTAAGCTTAATCAAGGGCCTCCATTTACCGCGCCCGTTGAACTGCGGGTGTATGGTGAAAACCTCGATACGTTGAAAGCGATTGGTGAGGATGTGCGATTGATTTTGGCGGGTGTTCCTCATGTGACGCACACAAGGGAAACGCTGCAACCGGGTACGCCGAAGGTGTGGTTGAAGGTCGATGAAGATACCGCGAAACTCAACGGTATTTCATTGAACCAGTTCGCAGGTATGCTGCAAACTACTCTGACAGGTCGTGAAAGTGGCTCTGTGATTGAAGGCAGTGAGTCGGTACCAATCCGTGTTCGTGTGGCAGATGAGGCGCGTGAGAACTTAGCGCATTTAAGCAATATCCGTTTACCAATCAGTTCTGATGTCTACTCTACGGGGATCAATGTTTCGACGCTGGCAGAACTGGAATTGATGACCAGTCGCGGCGCGATAACCCGCCGAAATGGGCAACGTGTGAATACCATTGAGGGCTACATTGAAGCGGGTGTCTTGCCTCAAACGGTGCTCAATGAATTCCAAAAACGCCTAGAAAACTATCAGATGCCATCAGGCTACACCATTGGTTTTGGTGGCGAATCCGCTGAACGAGATAATTCAGTCAACAGCCTGATCTCGAATGTCGCAGTCGTTGTCGTATTGATGGTGCTAGTGGTGGTGATGTCGTTCAACTCGTTCCGAATGAGTAGCATCATCTTCATGGTGGCAGGATTGGCTGGTGGCCTAGGGCTGTTGTCGGTGTGGATCTTCGGTTATCCGTTTGGCTTTACGGTGATCATCGCCATGCTCGGGATTGCGGGCTTAGCGATTAACGCTGCCATCGTGATTCTGACGGAATTGAAACTCGATGAACAAGCTTCATCAGGTAATGTGGATGCGGTGGTTGAGGCGGTGATGTCGTGTACTCGTCATATCAGCTCGACAACGATAACGACTGTTGGCGGCTTTATGCCACTGATCATTGCTGGTGGTGGTTTCTGGCCTCCGTTCGCGGTCGCGATTGTTGGCGGTACCGTATTAACCACGCTTATTTCGTTTTACTTTGTGCCGGTGGTTTATCATTTAATGACTAAAAATCAGCGAAAAACCATCGCTACTCAAGCTGCATAACTGTTTTTCAATTTAACGCATCTTTAATTTAACTACTCTTTAATTGCCCATAATCGAGCCGCATCAGGCTCGATTATGGTGTTGTTATTCTCGATAAATTCATCCCAATTCCTACCTTTTTGTTGTGCTTTTCACCGCTATTACGCCCTCAATTAGTCAAATTATCCTTTCTGTTAGTCATTATATTCTTTCAATTCGTCACATTAGTGCATCGATGAATGCTTGATTATCTTTTTGGTGAATGGGTGTGGGTTTTGAATAATCTAACCAGTGAATACCTTGTAAATGGTGTGTGAATTTACAATTTTGACGGGCGTCACACTTCTATTTATTCGCTCTTTCTAATGTACCTTGAACTTGCCCCGAGCTTTAGTGGTGAGTGAGTGTTTATCTACTTTTTCTAAATCCCTTGTCAGTACTGGCTCTATCCGTGTAGCACGCAATTGATGTGTGTCTTAATCGCTTACTGCTTCTTAGTTTTCGTCTTCATAAATGGAAGGTTAGTTTCCAAGTTTGTTTGGTGAGCTTTCAATTTCAACTCTTCATAATGCGCCAAATGTAACAATGTATTTCAAAGTGTAACAATTAAGTCATGTTTTCTGTGTGGTTTTAACCCAGAAGTAACGAACCTTATTGCATTGCTTTTTGAGATGCGGCGTTTCACATGCTCAACACATAAATATTCTAATGACCATGACAACCAGTACTCGGGCGTTCGTTCTGAGGCTGGATAACCATCGAGAAAGTTAATGGAAGCTTCAAGATATAAACGCATTTTATCGAGAGCAAATCTGTCGAGGATTGGTTTGGTGGGAACCGTCCTGATGCTCGAAGGATGTAACTCCGCATTGCTCGACCCAAAAGGTAGCGTTGGCGTTCAGGAAAAGGAGCTGATTATTACGGCTCTGTTGCTGATGCTGATCGTCGTCATCCCCGTGATTCTGATGACCATCTACTTTGCTTACCGATACCGCGAGAGCAATACCACGGAAGAGTATGCACCTGACTGGGCACACTCAACCAAGATCGAAGTGGTGGTATGGACGATTCCAATCATCATCATCGCGATTCTAGCCACCATCACTTGGCGAACAACACATGAACTGGAGCCTTCCAAGCCTCTGGTGAGTGACGTTAAGCCTATGGTGATCGAAGTGGTCTCTCTGGACTGGAAATGGCTGTTCATCTATCCGGAGCAAAACATTGCAACGGTTAACTATGTTGCGTTCCCGAAAGATGTTCCGGTGACGTTTAAGCTGACTTCAGACAACATCATGAACGCATTCTTTATCCCGCGTCTTGGTTCGCAGATCTACGCGATGCCGGGAATGGTGACCAAGTTGAATTTGATTGCAAACCACGAAGGTGACTTCAAAGGCTTTGCATCGAACTACAGTGGAAAAGGGTTCTCACAGATGAAATTCACCGCATCAGCTCTGCCTGATCAAGTGGCGTTTTTAAACTGGGTGGAGAAAGTGAAGGCAAGTCCTGATCGTATTGAAGATTGGGAGCAGTTCCGTTCATTGGCCGCGCCAAGTGTGGCTGAACCTGTGACTCTGTTTTCTAGTATCCCACCATTTTTATTCACTGATGTCGTGACCCAGCACCCTGGTTCAATGAACTGTTTGCCGGAAACCCAAGGATAATCGTCATGTTTGGAAGATTAACTCTAGACTCAATTCCCTACCACGAACCCATTATTTTGATCACCTTAACCATGATCGCTTTAGTGGGTAGTTTAGTGGTGTATGCGGTAACAAAAGCCGGTAAGTGGCAATACCTATGGAATGAATGGTTTACGTCTGTAGACCACAAAAAACTAGGCTTCATGTACATTGCGGTCGCGATGGTGATGTTAGTTCGTGGCTTTGCCGATGCGGTCATGATGCGTAGTCAGCAATTGCTTTCTGCAGCTGGTGAGACTGGCTATTTACCGCCACATCACTACGACCAAATCTTCACGGCTCACGGCGTGATCATGATTTTCTTCGTCGCGATGCCACTGGTTATCGGTTTGATGAACATCATCGTACCGCTGCAAATTGGCGCTCGTGATGTAGCATTCCCTTATCTGAATAACTTGAGCTTCTGGCTGTTTGTGGTGGGTATTATCCTAACCAACATGTCGCTTGGCTTGGGTGAGTTTGGCCGTACGGGTTGGTTGGCGTATCCGCCGTTGTCTGGCATTGAGGCGAGCCCGGGAGTCGGGGTCGATTATTGGATATGGGCACTGCAAATATCCGGTGTGGGTACCACGTTAACGGGTGTGAACTTCTTCGCGACTATTTTGCGCATGCGTACTCCATCTATGCCAATGATGAAGATGCCAGTGTTCACTTGGGCATCTCTGTGTGCCAACATCCTGATTATCATCTCTTTCCCAATCCTAACGGTCACCATCGCGTTACTGACTTTGGATAGATACATCGGCACGCACTTCTTCACCAATGACCTTGGTGGCAACGTGATGATGTATGTGAACTTGATTTGGGCATGGGGACACCCTGAGGTGTACATCCTAATCTTGCCTATCTTCGGTGTGTTCTCTGAAGTGACTGCAACCTTCTCTCGCAAAAAACTGTTTGGTTATACCTCGCTGGTATGGGCGACGGTGGCTATTACTATTTTAGCGTTTGTGGTTTGGCTGCATCACTTCTTCACCATGGGTTCTGGCGCCAATGTGAATGCCTTCTTCGGCATTGCGACCATGATTATCTCTATCCCAACCGGGGTTAAGATCTTCAACTGGCTATTCACCATGTACAAAGGTCGTATCCGTTTTACCACACCAATGATGTGGACGGTCGGTTTCCTAATCACCTTTACTGTAGGTGGTATGACGGGCGTATTGATGGCGGTACCGGGCGCAGATTTCATTCTGCATAACTCTGTATTCCTGATTGCGCACTTCCACAACGTGATCATCGGTGGCGTGGTCTTCGGTTGTTTTGCAGCGATTGGTTACTGGTTCCCGAAAGCGACCGGCTTCACTCTGAACGAGCTTTGGGGCAAACGCGCATTCTACTGCTGGATCATCGGTTTCTTGATGGCGTTCTTGCCGCTTTACGCTCTTGGTTTTATGGGCATGACGCGTCGTTTGAGCCAAGACATTAACCCTGAGTTCTTCCCACTACTGGCGGTTGCGGCTGCAGGTACGGGCGTGATTGCGATGGGGGTGGTGTGTCAGTTCGTGCAGATTTACGTGAGTGTTCGTGACCGCGACCAAAACCGAGATCTAACCGGTGACCCATGGGGCGGACGTACCTTCGAATGGGCAACATCGTCACCACCACCGTTCTACAACTTTGCAAAACTGCCTAAGGGCGATGAGATCGATTCGTTCTGGTATCAAAAGCAAAGTGGTGAGTTTGATCCAACTCAGGAAGAAGAATACGAACGTATTCACATGCCGAAGAACACACCGACAGGCATTTATGTGTCTGCATGGGCGTTGGCATTTGGCTTCGCAATGATCTGGTACATCTGGTGGCTAGCGGCTGCAAGCTTAGTGGGTATCGTGGTGACGTGTATTCAACACAGCTACAACGACGATGTGGACTACTACGTGGAAGTTGAAGAGATCAAAGCGATTGAAGCGGCTCGACGTGCGCAGTTTGCAGAAGCGAAAAAACAGTCAGTGAAAGGCGATCATTCTGGTCGTGGTAACAGCGCTGACGGTGATGCTGATAGTGATAATAACGACAATAAAGATGACTTGGAGACGACGTATGCAAGCTAATACTCCGTCACACACTTATGATCTTGCACATTCGCATGATCATCACCACGAAGCTGCGGGCAATAAGTTGTTTGGCTTCTGGGTTTACTTGATGAGTGACTGTGTCCTGTTTGCCACGCTTTTCGCGACGTATGCCGTGCTTGAGAGTGGATCAATTGCAGGGCCGACAGGTAAAGACATCTTTGAACTGCCGTTCGTGTTTGTCGAAACCATGATGCTGCTGTTCAGTAGTATCACCTTCGGTTTTGGCATGATTGCGATGAAGCGCAAAGACGTGACCGGACTGAAGCGCTGGATCAAAGTGACTTTCGTATTGGGCTTAGCCTTTATCTGTATGGAAGTGTATGAGTTCCATCACTTGATTGCAGAAGGCTATGGTCCTAAAGAGAGTGCGTTCCTTTCAGCGTTCTTTACCTTGGTTGGCACACACGGTTTGCACGTAACGTTTGGCCTGATTTGGATGGCGGTGGCGTACCACCAACTTTCAACCAAAGGCTTGAACGACAACATGTCGATGCGCTTCCAGTGCTTGAGCTTGTTTTGGCACTTCCTTGATATCGTTTGGATTTGTGTATTTACCATCGTGTACTTAATGGGGGTGATGTAATGGAACAGCATCTAGACAGTGGTGCAACGGATTATGTGAAAGGCTTTATTGCGTCACTGATTCTCACCATTATTCCGTTCTACATCGTGTGGGCGCATGTATTACCAAGCACAGAAACGTACGTGATCTTGTTCGGCTGCGCGTTGGTGCAAATTTTTGTGCACTTTAAGTACTTCTTACATATGGAAGCGAAATCTTCCGATGGGCGTTGGAACTTGGTGTCACTGATGTTTACCGCCATTGTTGTATTGATTCTTATCGCTGGCTCGGTATGGATTATCTACAACATGAACGTCAACATGAAGTTGTAGGCTAGGGTATGCTGAAAAGATATCTGTCTATCACCAAACCGGGCATCATTTTCGGCAACCTGATTTCTGTTGCGGCGGGGTTCTTCCTCGCCGCAAAAACAGAACCAGCCAGCGCGATGTTGTTACTGACAACATTAGCGGGTGTGGGACTTGTGATTGCATCAGGTTGTGTTGTGAACAACATCTTTGATCGAGACATCGACCAGAAGATGAAGCGCACACAAAATCGAGAATTGGTTCAAGGAAACATCAATACAGATGTAGCGTTCGTCTATGCCTTGGTTTTACTGCTAGCAGGCACAGCGCTGCTGTTTCAGTTCGCTAATCCGATCTCTGCGGTCATGGTGTTGCTTGGCTATGTGTTTTACGTCTTTTTCTACACCATGTGGTACAAGCGCACATCGGTTTACGGCACTTTAGTCGGCAGTATTTCGGGAGCCGTTCCGCCGTTAGTGGGCTACTTGGCGGTGACTAATTACATTAGTTTGGAAGCGGTTTTGTTGTTCGCGATGTTCTGTTTATGGCAAATGCCACACTCGTACGCGATCGCGATGTTCCGCCTTCAAGATTATCGAGATGCAGGCATTCCAGTGTTACCGGTGAAAGAGGGCGTCGACAAAGCGCATCAGCACATGAAAGCCTATGTGGTAGCGTTTGGCGCAGTCTCGTTGGCGCTGTTCCTACTCGGAGAAGCGGGCTATGAATACCTAGCGGTGTCGGCGGCAGTCTGTTTTATGTGGACTAAAGTGACGTTTCGTAAGGTCGATTGCCTCAACTATATTCAGTGGTCAAAGACGGTGTTTAAGGTGTCCCTACTGGTGGTGATGAGCATCAGTGGTGTGCTGGGGCTGGAGTTGATTCCGTTGCCTACGCTTTTTTGATTTAAGTTTGTCGTTGAACCCTCAATGTTCTGAAGTCCGAGGGTTTGACGACTTTTTATCTGTCCCGCTTTAAGCTATTACCCTTCAAAAATATCACTAAGCCAATCTTCAAGTTGCTCTCGTTTATCTTGTGGCCCATTGATGATCACTAAGCCGTTTAGTGTCGCGTGATCCCAAGATATAGTGCCAGTTGCTAGCGCATCGAACACATCGAGTTCAGTAATTAACAGTAGATCTTCTTCAGTAGGCAAAGTATCTCTACCTGACACATCGACATCCTTCTCAAGTTTCACTTGGCTGTAATGACCTTTGATTGCTTCGAATAAGTTGAACTCAATTTTGCTTGGGTGGGGTTTCGCAAGCGCGGCCTTGATGGCAAAGACTCGAAAGTGATCCGGCTTATTGAGGTTGTTGAATTCATCGTCTTGTCTGGCTGTAATGACGTTGCCAAATACCTCGAGTGAACCGGGCTCTGTCACCAAACTAAATCCGGTATCTTGGTGAAGACCACAGGCAAACGTGAGTGAAGAGGTAAGTGAAAGAATCAGAGCAAATCGTTTTAACATAATGGTTATCGAGACCTATAACAGGGTTAAGAATCTGACGGCAGAAGCCGAACCTGACGATAAAAAAAGGGACCACAAAGGGTCCCTGTATTTGTTTGTCGTCCATGTGAAGCGGTCAGCGTATTGGTTGATAGTGTGTTAGTGATTGTTTACTAACACGCTATCATCGAAGAGCTATCATCGAAGAGCTATCGCCGAAGAGCGACCGTTCGAACTCGCTATTAGCGAACGATTAGCATGATCTCTTCTGGAGTCATTGGCTTATCGAAGTAGCTCATGAATTGACCGAAGCCTTTGATGTCGCCGTTCGAGAACTTGAATGCACCAGACTGTAGGTTGCTACCAATCACTTGTTGAGCGTTTGGACCCGCAATCAAGATTTGGTTCAGTACTGCACGAGTGGTGTCGATTTGAACGTCTGCGCCTTTTACTGCTTCTTCGTGTAACTGAGCAATACCGTTACGGATTTCGATAGTGAATGCTTCGTTCGTATCAGAGAAGTTGTACGTTAGCATCATGTTCACGTCTAACGAGTTTTCTGCGATAAGCGTTGAAGTCATCATGTCGAAGATCTGCTTACTTGGTAGCGCAGTAAGCACGTCAACAGAAGCGAAGCTGATCATGTTAGAGAAGTCACGTTTGTTCTCTAGTTCAGCCGCCGCGTTAAGCGCCCAGTTACGCCAGTTGATGTTCACTTGGTCTGCAGCCCATGCTTTGTAAGCTTGTGCTTTCATCTCGCGAGCTTCCATATCTTGCTTGTTTACCGTGATTGGGTAAGAAAGAATTTCTGCTGCAAATGTGTAGTTTTCAGCCTTAATTGCTGCTTGTGCAGTCGTAAGGATGTTCTCACGGCCGCCCATGATCTCTACGAACGCTTTAGCACGTTGCTCGTAAGCCATTGGCTCTAATTGCCATGGATCTGCTTCGAAGAAACCGTTGTAACCAACGTAGATCTGACGAACAGCATGTGCAACGGTACCGTAGTGCTCTCCTAACCAAGGGTGCTCAGCAAGGTGCTTAGGAAGTTTAACGACTTCAACTAGCTCGTCCGGCGTCATACCTTTGTTCATGTAACGGATAGTTTGGTCATGCGTGTATTGAATCGCATCACGGTAAGCCGTTAGTACGTCAGCTACCGCTTCTTTACCTTCAACTGGACGACCGTGAGAGTTAATCATGATCTCAGTGTCGAACTTACGCATTACGTCGATGCCCTTGAACCACATTGATGGGTCACGGAATTTAGTACCACGAATAGTGTGAAGATTAGGGAAGTTCTCTCCTTGAAGTACTTCCGCAGCGTGCAGGATTTTCTGATCTGGGAAGTAAACCACTAACTCATCTTTCGTTTCAGATGGCACGTTCTCAATGTGCATTTTCACGCCAGCGATTTCGATTTCGATGTGGCTTTGGCTTGGTACAAGGAGGTTTGGTTCGATGAACGAAATAGCACCTTGCATGAAGCGTGGGCCAAGGCCGTCATTTACTGTACCGTGCTCACCTTCTTCTACGTGCTTAGCACCTGTGTAAGAAGTGCGGTGACCAAATAGAGTACCTAGGTTTGAAGACCAGTTAGCCACTGCAGCTGTTAGGCCTTCTTCAGCGATGATTTTTACTTCACCTGATGCTACTTCTTCGTCAGTAACCCATGCACGCACGCCAGAGATGTGGTCGATGTGGTTGTGAGAGTAGATGATTGCTTTAACCGGTTTGTCTGTGATTTGACGGAACTGCTCTTTAACCGATTGAGCCATTTCTACTGACTCGCCTGGATCAACAATGATGATGCCGTCAGTACCTTCAATCATGACTGGTGTGTCTAGACCGAAGCCGTAACCAAGGTAAATATTGTCATCTACTTGGATGATAGCTTGGTCCATTTTACGACCATGCTTGGTTAGGATTGGATGAA
The DNA here is from genome assembly GCF_041470165.1 of Vibrio sp. 10N.286.46.A8. Taxonomy (NCBI): domain Bacteria; kingdom Pseudomonadati; phylum Pseudomonadota; class Gammaproteobacteria; order Vibrionales; family Vibrionaceae; genus Vibrio; species Vibrio sp. 10N.286.46.A8. Next base: position 27,147 of record NZ_JBFRLX010000166.1, on the reverse strand, counting down.
CGTGGTCAGATTCTGCAGTGTAAGCTAGAGAATCGCCCGTTTTAGAAACAACCTGGATACGTTCGCCTTTACCCCAGAACATGTTTGACTTGTGTTCGAATAGAACCTCGCTTTTGTAGCGTGCATCAAGATCGATGTTTTGGTATTGAGCTGCGTTTGCCGTTTGAAGTTCTTGGCCTACTTTCGATACTGCTTCAACAGTGGGTGTTGCTGATGCAAAACCAGAAGCAAATAGAGCGCTTGCGATAGCAACAGGAAGAGCCATTTTTTTGAATGTATTAGTCATGATAGTGACCTTATATTTGGATACAGGAATTGGATTTCTTGACTCAAATAATAGAGAGGGTAGAGGTCGCTATCTACACGCTAATAGTATTTCAACATATCGCTTTTGCGATGATTGGATTATCATTGATATTGTTTTTTCGATTTATATCGGAGGTTAAATTAGGAAGATTGGTTTGTGATAGATACAAAAATGCCCTGAAAACTAGGGCATTTCTTAAAGAACTAAAAGTAATATTTTCGATTATCTAAGTGCTTACCAAGCTCCTAAGTAAGACTTGTAAGATTGCAGGCGAACTGTTGCTGCACCGATAACATCAATGAAGCCCCAGAACGGATGCGGTTTCTCAGCAGAAATCCAAGCCGCACCAGCCGCACCAATTGGGATATCGAAACCTTCTGGTTCGATGATCTCAAGAACGATGGTACGGCCTAATCCGTTACTATTTCTTACAACGTGTTGACCAACACTCTGTGGGCCTTGAAATGGAGAAATAGCCGCTTCGCCAGTACCGGTTGTGAAGCTGTGTACTTTTGCTCTGAACACGTGACCTGGGTATGCATCAACGAAAAACTCTGCGAAATCGCCTTTTTTAACATATCCGTAAGTTTGATCAGAAACTCGCATTTCTAAAAATTTCTTGTTGGTGTTGTAAAGGTGCATGTTGCCCATGACTGAACCTTCGGCAATGTTGACAATCGCGACTTGTCCATCAAACTCAGCACGAATCGTCTTTTTCTCTTGCGCCCAGTTCACTTTTTGAAGATCGGCAACCAATGAATTAAGTTCAGCGTTCATTACACGTAGGTCAGAATCGTATTTCTCAACATCACGCGCATTAAAGATTTGCGGTGATGTTTCAGCACGCTCAAGATCTCGTGTCATCTGCTTGATCTGTTCTTCCTTCTTAACAATGGCAGATTCGATCTTTGCTTTGTCAGCTGCAGAGTTGATGTCGACGAGTGTGTAAAGTACATCGTTTTCTTTTACTCGTTGGTTGTGGTCAACATGGATTTCATCAATTTGTTGGCCAAATACAGGCGACATTACCGCGTGTGGTGCTTTTACTGTGGTTGAGTTCGTTAAATCAACCGGCGCCCACAAGCGAGAAATAACCGCCAATACCGCAAGAATCGTTACGCCGCCAATGGCAGCCCACGTGTAGTTTTTGAAGTTCTTCTTCAGTGCGCCTGTCGCAAACAGTGACCATACAATTAGGATGTATGGAATCATCATCTCTTTCATTATGCGACCTCTTTTTCTGTAGGGGATGGTTTTGTTGGAGTCTTTTCTTCTGAAGCCTGTTCTTTTGAAGGCTGAACTTCTGAAGACGGTTCTACTGGAGACTGTTGTGTTTGAGACGGCTCTGTTGCCGATTTTTCAGGTGATACGTGGACTGCGGCTGCCTCTGAATTGGTCGCGTCTTGTTTAGGCTGCACACCACGGCGAATGACATCACTCAGTGATTGACCAATATGTTTCCAGTTCGCTAGCGCGATAACCAAGGCGATAACCCAGAATGTTTTGCTGATGAAGAGCCCGCAAAGTGACAGTGCAAACACGATCTGTACGTGAGCGCTTTTGTGTTCTTTTGCTTTATGCACACCCAGTTCATGCAACTGCCACATGCCGTAAACACCGGCTAATACCACAGCAATGGTCACCGAGAACAAGTAACCAGAGAAGTACTCCATCTGGAAGAAGTTCATCATCATTTCATTGGGATGATTGTTGAATTGAGACATGTCGATGTCTTTAGAATGGATAGTGCCTAACGGTGCAAGAGCCCATGCACCAGCAAACATTACCGCCATAAACAGGCAGAATTTAATCAAGACCATCACAACGGCCCAGATTTTCTGGAAAATGATTTTTATAAAGTTCATATCTCAACCTACATCAATAAGAAGAGAGAATTTGCAGCCTAGAAGTCACCTTTAATGACATCTTAAAAAGTAGATGTCTATTATGTGGGTAGATTAGTGCTCATAATAAACAAAAGTAATAGATGATATTTAAAGTGATATTGCACAGTCCAGACAACCGATTCTCGGTATCAAGAAGCGAATATGCTTCTCTACAAATCAATCTTTATTATTTGTCAGCAGACGTAAATGAAATGGCTATGAAGCGTTCGAATTAATATTCGCGCGGCTTTCTAGCGACTGTTTTTATTACGTGTATTACCTCGACAATCGAGGGGCTCTTCCATGACAATTGACATACCAAAGTAAAACATTTGTCAGTTTTCTATTTGGGCTGGTGATTGATTTGTTAGCAGGATAATAGGAAGAGTTTTGACCAGTATCTACCCAGAATTACGATTTGATAATATCGTAATTACGATTAGTAGTTATAACTCTAAATCGGTAAAGTGATTTATTTGAAAAGGCTCATATACAGATAGAAAACATTGTTCATTAACTTGGTTTGGATCATAGAAGTCGATGAAAAGTACTAAAAAGACTGGCCTAAAATATTGAATAAATTAGACCAGCTCTAGGGAGGATTTTAATCGATTATTTGAACGGGTTTAATGTAACAGGAGCAATAAAGAATTTTAGGTTCCAATCTGGTGCATATGGCACATACTCAGCTGGATTGGTCGTATTAACATTTGCGTCTGGTTTCATTACGTAATATTGAAGTTCTACACCCCAACGAACAGGCATCGGTCCAATCTTAAACATATCGATATAGCCTAACCCGACAGGTACAGTAAATTGGTCGGAACCATCTTTTGTCCAATCAATTTGAATATTAGGCGTCATACCAATTAACGCGGTGTTGCTGACACGATAGTTTAAGAAGTACTGGATGTCCGCTTGATTGGTTGATTCAGTAACGCTGTCGCTACCGCCTACATCCCACCATTGCTGAGCTAAGAAACCAACGTTCCAGCTTTCAATACTTGCTGGGTTACCGGTTTCTTTACCAAGGCGAGCGACCATTGCCGCAGGGCCTACTTGCCATTTATCTTGGGTTAAACCATCAGTACCAGTTGGCATGATCACCGTTGGACCAACACCCCAAATCCAGCCGTCATCACGGTTAGGCGCTGCCATTGATAGAAAGACGGTGTCTCCCATGCCATTGGTACGACCTTCAAAGAAATCACCGTCTTCACGGTCACCTGGTGAACTGTAGTGGTTGGCTACCAGACGGTTCACCAAGTTCCATTCGCCATCCATGATAGGAACAGGCATTACTGGTTGAAAGCTGAAACGGTTTTGCATTTCATGGTGGCCATCTTCTTTCTCAAGAAAGGTGTAATCATTCTGAGTGATTAGCATCCATACGTCAGATACCGGGTTAGCCGATTTTTTTGCGGCTTCCTGAACTGAGAGTTGTTCCTTTTCAGCCAGCGCAGAACCAGAGTAAGTGATAGCCGCACCGCTTAAGAGTAGGGAAATTATTTTAGTGTTTTTCATATTGATACCGAGGGTCATTATTTTGGTGCCATTGTAGTATTCACAAAAGGAATGTATATGTACCGAACGGAAACTCAGTGTCATGTAATTTGAGACAATGTTGTGGTTTCAAAGCGCGTTGCATGAAGTACGCCCCATTATTAAAGGGCTTACGGAGAAGGGAGGGCTTTATTGTCTCAATATATGAAGATTTATTGAGGGTTGATGAGTGTGAGTAAAGTCTGGTTAATATGCTATTTATTAGCAAAATAATCGATGCGTTATACCTTTAATAAATGTTTTTATTGACGATATTTAATCGTTTTTACGATAGCATGGTGTTTATGGTCGCCTAACGAGTAATGATATATGAGCAACGAAATCCCCAATTTCAACCTACTTGCTGTGTTTTCTGCGGTGATGGAGCAGGGCAGTTTAAGTAAGGCTGCGGATCAACTCAGTACCAACCAATCGACCATCAGTACCGCGTTAGCCCGCCTAAAAAAAGAGATTGGCCAAGAGCTTTTTGTTCGTAAAGGAAGAGGTGTTACGCCTACTTCTTATGCTCAAAGTTTGTATGAACAAATTAAAGCGCCGATCAATGAACTCAATGGTGTGTTTCAGTCGATGGCTAATTTTGATGAGCAATCCTCTGAGCGTAAGTTTGTGATCTCTGCGCCTGAGCACTTACAGTGGGTATTACTCAATAGTTTCGCGGCGCTTCCCAATCAAAATTTGTCGTTAGAAGTGTTTGATCAACCAGACAGTGATGAGCGCATTTACGAAGATCTTTTGACGCAAGAGTTCGATGCGATGATCGATATTGTGGTGCCTGAACACCCAAGTATCGTCAGTGAAACACTTTATGAAGGCGAGTTTGTGATCGTGTGTCGAGCTGATCACCCACGAATCCAAGGTGAAATCAGCGAAGCTCAGTTCCTGAGTGAAAAGCATGCTGTATTAGACAGAACACGACGCAAAGTTCGCAGTTTAAATCACTACACTTCTTTGGATCTGTCCCAACGTAAAATCGTATTTCATGGGCGTTCACTGTTCAGTAATATCTTGCTGTGTAGCCAATCCGATTACATTACTGTCGTGCCTTTATCTATGGCCGTGCAGTTCCAAGAAAAGTTAAGTTTGCAGCTGTTCAAGCCGCCTTTTGAATATCAGCCGATGTCTCACTACCTGATTTGGTTGAAGAAGCAGAACAGCGACCCCGCTCATAAATGGTTCAGAGAACAAGTCATCAGTACATCAGATGCAATGTCGAAGGCGCTTAAAGATAGGCGTTTGCGGTTTTAATTGAGAGTTTAATTCTAGGGAAGCATTGGCTTCCCTTTTTTGCGTCATTGAGTTCGTGTTAGTCATAAAGTTCATAACAAAAAATTATCACATTGAGAATTTTTGATAATTTCCTTAATTCCTCGCTGAATCGTATTATTTCACTCAGAGATTAGTGGATAACCTCCACTCAAAATAATAACGGCGCCATGCTTGTGGTGCTAATAAGGGCGAAATATGAAATTCCTACACACAATGATCCGAGTTACTAATTTAGACAAGTCTATCGAGTTCTACACCAAGGTATTGGGAATGAAGGAACTTGAACGCCATGAAAACAAAGACTACCGCTACACATTGGTTTTTGTTGGCTACGAGCAAGGTGGCACGACTATCGAGCTAACGCACAACTGGGATACGAATGAGTACGAGATGGGCAGCGCGTTCGGTCATCTGGCATTGGGTGTAGACGATATTTACGCAGCATGCGACAAGATCAAATCGCTAGGTGGCAACGTGACTCGCGAAGCAGGTCCAGTGAAAGGCGGTTCAACTCATATCGCTTTTATTACTGACCCAGACGGCTACCAAATCGAACTGATTCAACTAGGTTAATCGAGGATATAACAATGACAAATGCACTATTTCAACCAATTCAACTTGGTAATATCGAGCTTAAAAACCGTATTGTTATGCCACCGATGACGCGTTCTCGCGCAACGCAACCTGGTAATTCAGCAAACGACATGATGGCGGCTTACTACGCTCAACGCGCTTCTGCAGGTTTGATTATTGCGGAAGGCACACAAATTTCACCTATGGGCCAAGGTTACGCTTGGACTCCGGGTATCTATTCTGATGAGCAGATTGCGGGTTGGAAAAAAGTCACCGATGCCGTACATGAAACAGAGGGTGTTATCTTCGCTCAACTTTGGCATGTAGGCCGTGTCACACACCCAGACAACATTGATGGTGAACAACCAATTTCGTCTTCTGCACTTAAAGCAGAAAACGTAAAAGTATTCATCGATAACGGCACTGATGAACCGGGTTTTGTGGATGTGGTTGAACCTCGTGAGATGACGAAAGAAGACATCAAAGAAGTGGTTGAACAGTATCGCCAAGCGGCTTTGAACGCGATTGAAGCAGGCTTTGATGGTATCGAACTTCACGCCGCGAATGGTTACTTAATCAACCAATTCATCGACTCTGAAGCAAACAATCGCACTGACGAATACGGTGGTTCAATCGAAAACCGTTTACGTTTCCTAGGTGAAGTGGTTGAGGCTATGGTTGAAGCGATTGGTGCTGACCGTGTTGGTGTGCGTCTTGCTCCGTTCACATCGTTGAATGGTACGGTTGACGCTACGCCAGTAGAGACTTACACAGCGGCGGCAGCATTACTTAACCTATACAAAATTGTTTACCTGCACATTGCAGAAGTCGATTGGGACGATGCACCTGAAACACCGAAAACCTTTAAATCAGCAGTACGTAATGCTTACCAAGGTGTCCTGATTTACGCAGGTAAATACGACAGCGAGCGCGGCGAAAAAGCGGTTGCTGAAGGCGTAACTGATATGGTTGGTTTCGGTCGTCCATTCGTCGCAAACCCAGATCTACCCGCTCGTATTCAAAATGGTTACCCATTAGCAGCGCACGATCCAAACACATTGTTTGGTGGTGCTGAAAAAGGTTTAACGGATTACCCAAAATACGCAGGCTAAAAATAGCTGCCTGAAGCAGAGTATTGAGATAATATCTCGATCCTGTTGAATGTTTATAAAAAGCAACCTTGCAGAGTCGGGTTGCTTTTTTTGTTATTGGACCAAGTAAGATGATGAAAGCGATGCGCGGAGAGCTTTATCTCCTATTTGCTACCTTGTTAGCTGGGATTGGATGGATTGCATCTAAGCTGGTGGTGTTAGAAATGCCTGGGCCAGTGTTCATTGGTGTGCGATTCTTCGTCGCGAGTTTGATTCTTTTGCCATTTTGTATTCATCACATTCGTAAGCTTTCGCTTAAGCAGGTACTTTCTCTTTGCGGCGTTGGCTTGTTGCTGTCTGCTTCATTGCAAGTCTGGGTGTATGCAGTATCGATGACGGAAAGTTTGTCGGAAGGAGCGTTTATCATGAGCTTAGCTATGATCATCGCGCCGTTTGTCTCTTGGATTATATTTCGAGTTAAGCCTAATCGTGCCTTCTGGATGTCATTTCCAATTGCGATTATCGGTATGTTGCTACTGGCCCTAACTAACGGTTGGCACGTTGAGCAGAGTCAGCTCTATTTCCTATTAGCATCGATGTTGCTTTCGGTTCACTTTGTCATGAATAAGCGAGTGATTACTAATATCAAACCTATAGCTTCAATTTGCGTTCAGCTTTTTGTGGTGGGTGTTAGTGGGTTAGCGTTTGCTTCGATGACCACTCAACCAGAGTTTGAAATAACTCAAACCTTAATATTCTGGTTTATCGTCTCAGCGGTTGTCGCGACATCGATCCGTTACTTATTGCAAACTGTCGGTCAGCACTCCGTGAACATGGAAGTGGCGGCATTGATCATGATTCTTGAGCCGGTGTGGACATTGTTATTGAGTGTCAGCGTGTTGGGAGAAACGGTTGAGATGCAAAAGCTACTAGGCGGAGCGGTAATTATTGGTTCGTTATTTTGTTATATCAAATGGTCGAGACGAAAATAAAACACTCGGCGCAAGGCCGAGTGCTCGTTAGCGCATGTTTATAGCTCGTTAGCGCATGTTTATAGCTCATTAAGCATGTACTAGCAGTAAGCTCCGGTCACAGTAAGATCAGATTGCTGCGACCATCTTTTGAAGTAGCTTGATCATCTGTTGTTGTTCTTCAGCGTCCAACTCATTCATCAGTTCTTTGTTTAAACGAGTAGGGATTGGAATCAACTGTTCTTCGAGTGCTTTCCCTTTTTCCGTTAAGTAGATTCTGAAAGAACGACGACTGTTTGGATCGGCTCTGCGTTCAACCAGTTCAAGCTTTTCTAACTTGTCTAATGTTCGTGTCGTTGTCGAATTCTCGACTTTGGACTTTGCCGCGATATCACGCTGAGTAATACCTTCCTCTTCCCATAGGCACATCAAGGTTGGCCAGAGCGCAATGGTTAAGCCATGTTCTTTCAATTCTGTGTCGAAATCTTTGCTCGCTTTATTGGCGATCACGTTGATCATCCAACCAAAGCTATTTTGTCTATCAAATTCTTGTGACATTCGTCAGTACCTAATTCTTATGATGACATTACAACTATTGTCATCGTAACTAATACCGATGCAATTAGCACCAACATTGCTTCGTTATTTGATAAAAAAGCGAATTGACTGCTAATTTTGAATTAATCGCGAATCGTGACCTTGGTAATCACAATATCTTCGCAAGGTACATCTTCGTGTCCCCAGCGAGTAGTGGTTGGTGCAAGCGCAATCTTGTTGACCACGTCCATGCCTGCCGATACTTTGCCAAACACTGCGTAACCCCAACCTGCGTTGCTGGTCGCGGTATGGTCAAGGAAATCATTGTCGTCAAGGTTGATAAAGAACTGCGCCGTTGCTGAGTGTGGTGCGTCTGTACGAGCCATTGCCACTGAGCCAATCACGTTCTTTAGTCCACGATTTGCTTCATTGACGATAGGTGCGTGTGTTGGCTTCTCTGTCATGTCGATAGTGTGTCCACCACCTTGAATCATGAAACCCTCAATCACACGGTGAAATGTGGTGCCTTCATAGAAGCCTTCTTGGCAGTATTTAAGGAAGTTTTTTGAACTTACTGGCGCTTTCTCAAGGTTAAGTTCAATTTCGATGTCGCCAAAGTTAGTGGTCAGAATAATCATAAAGGTGCCCAATGTTCGAGTACTAATATTTTGAGTACTACAGAGTAGTGGATGACGTAATAGGGTGCAGTATATGAGAAATAACGACGGATGCCAGTGAACAGTGATTCTGACGTGTATTCAAGGGCGATCTGAATGATCTTCGAGCGTGCCATCGCGCGTTCACTTCATTCGTATAGACAAGAAAGCCAGCGAACAGGTCGCTGGCTTTGGAGGTTTTAAAGATTATTGCTTTTGATTAAAGCGTTAGAAGGTAATTCACCAGTTGGTTGTACTCTTCGTAGCTCTTGATTTGATCCGGTTTTACGATGTATTTGTTGTTAACTAATACGCCTGGAACGCCAGTTAATGTGCTCGCATCAAACTGCTTATCAAAACGCTTCTGCATTGAGTTAACTGCGAAACCGTTGTAGGCCGCATCAAACTTCTTCGCATCGATACCGTTATCAATGAAGATCTGGCGCAGTTCCGCTTCGTTTCTTGGAGTCTGTTGCTTCTCGTGAATTTTGGCGAACATTGCTAGAACCATATTGTCTTCAGCGTCGAGTGCAATCATGGTCGCGTAAGCTTTTGCCATAGGCACAGCCATGTCGTTGCCCATAAACGCTACGTGCACTTTTTGAAAGCTTGCTGACTCTGGTAGATCTTGTTTAAGGAACTCAATGACGCCTTCAAATTTGTAGCAATGAGGGCAGTAAAACGAGAAGAACTCGGTAACGACGGGTTTATCTGCTTTCGCTACGTCGAGGATCTTGTAGTGAGTACCTTCTTCAAACTGAGCGGCATTAATTGAAGCGCTCATGATCAGAGCTGCGAATAGGCTAAATAGCTTTTTCATGTGTTATTTCCTAAATTTGGATGTCATTGTTTACAGCGATAGAGCTGTATTAGTAATACGTTGGCAAGCGTTGCCAAACAGGGACAAACAATTAAGAAATAGGAGGGCGATAAGGAGCTTGTGGCGACATGATTGCCTTGTGTGAAGGCTCTTTCTCGATCAAAGCCAATGAACCAATTTGGGTATCAAAAGACTCTGACACAATCAACGGTGGCATTTTAAGCAAGCATACAGAGCCACAGCAGTGGTGTTCTACATTGGGTTGCGCGCTGGAATATGGGAATGAGTCACTGGTGTCGAATGAGGAATCGGTGTTCAGCGATAAGGTTGATAGATTTTGAGTTACCTGCATAGCATTGGCGTTCGCGATATTGTCCACACTGACGGTGGCCACTAACATAGCGAATAGCATAAAAGCATGTACCCAAATTTTGCTTATCAACTTTGGCATGGAATATTGGTCTTTGTGTCCGAACTAAGGTTGGTATGAATCACATTCTGCAACCGCTAAACAGGAAAGCGTAGAACGAGCGCATGATACATCACTCGTTTACGCATCTCTAATTAAACCCAACAAAACTTAGCAGAGCTCAACTTTTATTACGCTTGGTACTGTTTAAGGAACATCTCGACGCTGGAATTAATTATTATTTGCTTGTGCTGCTTATCAGGAGAGGGCGCATGACCAATGATCTGTGGCCAAAATGCAAAAGATTTAAGCAGGGCGATAAACTGAGTGGATGCAAACAATGGGTCGAGTTCAACCAAACGCCCATCAGCCAATGCCGCTTTGATCCAAGTCGTCAGGCCGCTTTCTGCTTGAGAATATTTTTCCATCGCTTGGTGCGCGAGTTCTGCGTTATGAAAATATTCAGAGAACAGTACGCGAGATAAGTCGATGAAACCTTCAGACTCGAGAAGCTCAAGTTCTTGGTTGGCTATAGAGGTAAGTTGTTCATCTAGCGGTTGTTCGGCTTGATAGGGGAACTGAGTCGCTGCGAGTGTTTTGCTCCAAATGCTGTCTAAAATCTCATCCAGTAGCAGTTCTTTACTCGCAAAGTGATTGTAAACCGTGCGCTTTGATACTTCCGCGCGGCTCGATATTTTATCCATGCTGGTGGCTTTATAGCCATGCTCGGTAAACTCTGCGATGGCAGCGGCCACGATAGATTCGCGTTTTCTTTGGCTTAGTGTTTTTTTTACCGTCATCTGGATATTACTCAATATGTCGCGGTTAGCATTGCATACTCTAATTTTACACCAGTAAGTTTACTTTTAGAATACCAATCAGTGTATTGGTAATTAGCACGCTAGCACCTGAATCGCTTTGCAATGAACTGCGGGTGTCATAGAATCGAAAACGTATTCGAATTTTATTGATATCAACGGAAGAGAATAAACAATCAATGAGTAGTATTTTAGAGTGTATTCGTACAGTTGGACGAGGGGAAAGAGGTCGTAAGCCTTTGTCGTTCGAACAAGCCTACCGCATCATGGATGAGTATTTAAGCGGAGAGGTCGGTGACGACCAAATGGCTATGCTACTGATGTTGATTCGTGTGCAGAATGAAACCAATGAAGAAATCGCAGGCTTTGTAAAAGCGTTTCAATCTCGAGTGCCAGACTTAGGTGCTGATATCGATTGGCCGTGTTATGCAGGTAAGCGTAACGATAACGCCAGTGGAAAGCCTTGGAACCTGTTGGCAGCAAAAATTCTAGCTGACAACGGCTATAAAGTATTAATGCATGGCTACATGGACAAACCCAGTGGTCGTACGCATGCCGAAACGCATTTAGAATGTGTCGGCGTTCGCAGCGCGCAAGATCCGCAAGACGCAAAGCAGATTCTAGAAGCCGATGGTATTGCTTACTTGCCTTTGGCGAACTTCGCCCCACAAGCTCAAACTATGATTGGTTGGAAACATCGTTATGGACTGAGAACTCCGATTAATACCGTTGTTCGTGCATTGAACCCTGGTGGTGGACGTTTAGGCTTGCGTGGCAGCTTTCACCCTGGATTCCCACAGCTTCATGCAGAAGTTGAGCATGTGATTGGCAATAAATCCCACTCGGTGATTTCATTTAAAGGCATGAATGGCGAATCAGAATACAACCCCAAGGTAAGCCAAACTGTCTGGATGAGTTCTCCTGAAAAGGTGGAATCTTTCTACTGGGAAGGCACGATGAATGCTGAGCTGCCTCTACCTTCTGAATGTGTACTGGGTACACCGGAAGATGAGATGGAGCTGATGGCGAATAGTGTTGTGGATAGTATGACGGCGATTTTATTCGCAGAAACGCACGATAAGGCTGAAGCTTACTCAAAGGCAGCGCGTTTGTGGGAAGCCTATTGCACTCGTTAGTAGCTACTAGCCAGTCGTTAAGAGCTAGCAAATAACGTATAGCGATTGAAATCGTGAATGAGAAGGTCAGCGAATGCTGGCCTTTTTCGTATATTTACCGTGGTAGGTATTCGCTGTTGAATTAAGTAGGCAATCATTGTCAAGGTGATTGCCTACTCATAACATGTTATTCAACGGTGTTCTGTGCTGTTGACCATGCTGCTTAAGCTTGCCGAACAAGACATGCGTTATGACTGCGCTATTTTAGGAATAGGCCGAAGTCGATCTCTTGTTCTCTTCCGTATTTAACCAGTTTCACTTTCAAGTTGTGTTCTGCTGCAAGATCAATAGCTAAGTTAGACATGCGCTTTATCTCATTAAAACAGCTTGAGATTAGGGGCTTTTCTTGGTTGTCGACAGTAGCGATAAGTGTGTTCTCTGTACCTTCGTTGTCTGCATAAACATACGCGTACATGTTGTTGTCGTGTTGCATAAATTACCTAAGCTGAGCTTTTTATTATTAGTGTGATGAAGGTTACAGTATTTATGTATTCAGGCTAGCTTATGGGAGGAATCAAAGGTAAGAGTTTGTAAGCGGTGTTTAAATTTTTGCTTCATAGGCATGCGTGCAAGCCTTTTGTTACCTCGTTTTTTGCTTTGGTAGGTTTTGCCTATCAATAAAATTGTTGAAATCCATTTAGTAAAATCAAGATTTTAGACAACAATTAAGGTAACACGATAGAAAAATCGATAACAAAACGTATTTTAGGGAGAACGCAATGCATTCTATTAAAGTGAAAGATTACATGACGCCGCAGGTTGTGACATTCACTCCTGACATGCCGTTAAGTCTCGCGTTAGACAGAGTAATGCGCAGCCATCATATGGGTGGTCCAGTCATTGATGATAATGAACAAGTGATTGGTTTCCTTTCTGAACAAGATTTACTCGAGAAGTTAGTGAAGGTGAGCTATTTCTGCCAAGACACGCATATTGTAGGTGATTGTATGTACCAAGAAGTTCTCTCGGTATCACCTGAGTTATCCATTATTGAATTGGCAGATATGATGCAAGTTGGAAAACCCAAAGCTTATCCGGTACTCGATAACAAAAAGCTAGTGGGTATGATTACTCGAACCGATGTTTTGAGAGCAATCGGCAAGAACTTAGATGAATGCTTTAAACATCAGGTATAGTTTTAAACATCATGTATAGTGGTGTGTTAAGAACGATTATTTTTCTCAATACCCTCAATTGAAAAGGCGCACTAGCGCCTTTTTTCTTTGTAGAGCTTTTCTTGGTGGATCTTTTTTGTCGATCCCCTAGTTTGTGGCTGACTAGCTTATAGAGCTTTATTTTGTGGTGTTCCAACTTTTGGAGGTTTCATGTCAAATCAAACTGCGAAGTTTGTAGAAGGTTCAACGATGCGCCACATATTGGTGATGTCGGGGGCTGGCTCTGTTGGTTTGATGGCGTTATTCGTGGTCGATTTACTCGATATGTTGTTCATCAGTATGTTGGGACAAGTCGAATTGGCCGCGGCTGTTGGTTTTGCAGGCACACTGACATTTTTCTCTACCTCCGTTTCGATCGGTACTTCTATTGCTATGGGTGCGTTGGTTTCCAAAGCTATTGGTTCAAAGAATCAAGAACACGCTCGAAACCTCGCTACTAGTATTATGCTGACTGCTTTTGTCATCAGTTTGACGATTACTGCGGTGATGTTCGCCTATATCCCAGAGCTACTTGCTGCGATTGGTGCAAAGGGGGTTGCCGCAGAGCGGGCGCAAGCTTACCTGCAAATCTTATTGCCAAGCGGGCCATTTCTAGCGCTAGCGATGGCTGCGGGTGCAGGCTTGAGAGCTGCAGGTGATGCCAAACGTTCGATGTGGGCGACCTTGTCGGGCGGCATTGTTAACGCGATTCTCGACCCTTTGTTTATTTTTGGTTTTGGTTGGAACATCGAAGGGGCGGCTATCGCTTCTGTCTTTGCTCGTTTTTCGGTACTCTTTTTCTCGCTTTACCCTTTGATTCGCAGTCACCAGCTGGTGGCTCCCCCTTCTTTTGTACAATGGCGCATTAATATTCGACCAATATTGGCTATTGCGCTGCCTGCTATTATCACCAATACCGCAACGCCTATCGGTAATGCGATTGTAACGACGGGGATTGCACAATACGGAGAGGATTTTGTCGCGGGCTTTGCCGTGATAGGTCGTCTGACGCCGGTTTGTTTTGCGGTTATCTTTGCTTTGTCTGGCGCTGTGGGCCCTATTATTGGGCAAAATTTTGGTGCAGAACGAATGGACAGAGTAAAAGAAACACTCAACAACTCATTGTTGGTTACTACGGCGTACACCATCGCCGTTTGTATTCTCTTATACTTTGTCCAAGACTATGTGATCCAAGGCTTTAGCCTACAAGGTGATGCAGCAATTATTGTTGCCGCATTCTGTACCTATGTGGCGTTAACCTTCACCTTCAACGGCGCACTGTTTGTTGCCAACACGTCTTTTAATAACTTAGGTAAACCGCTTTACTCGACAGCACTGAATCTGGGTAAAGCCACTCTCGGTACATTGCCGTTCGTTTACTTAGGCTCGCAATGGTATGGCGCATTGGGTGTGCTGTATGGGCAAGCTTTGGGCAATGTTTTGTTCGGAATACTCGGTACCCTAGTGCTTCGCTATCATATTGCCGAGCTTATGCAAGGTTCCCAAGTTGATCCTGTAGAAGACGATGTGTCGATAGTCAGCTTGAATACACAACCATTCTGTTCACATGATGCCGTTCTTATTGATGATGTATCGGCGAACAGAGAAGAGTGTAAAGAGCTCAAGTCGCAATAACAGCGACACTCCAATATAGATTAGTTGGTTTGTAAATTTCTTCTTGGTCTTGGACAATTTGTTCTTGACCTTGGAGTAGTCTCCAAGGTTTATACTTTTGTTGTACTTAAGGTTCTGTTGCTCATGAGTGAGCAATAACCTCAAGGCTTTTGAGTATTAAGGAGATACATTATGTGCGCAAAACATGCAGCGTGCCGCTCAACAAAAGTGGACGTTCAACCACAAGCGACTGGAGCAAGTTGCTCTAGCCCTAAAATTTCAAGCATTACCGCAGCAGGTACTTCATCTTCATGTTGCAGCTCTTCTGCTACTGCGTCTTCATCGTCAGGAGATGATTGTTGTGGTTCAGACAGTGGAGAAGAAGACAGTCAGTCCTCTACTCAAACTTTAAATGCCCAATTTTCTAAAAGTTGGTTGGTCTCAGGAATGGACTGCCCAGCTTGTGCTAAAAAAATAGAGAAAGCCGTTAGTAACATTGAAGGTGTTATTCAAGCCAAAGTTCTCTTTGCCACCGAAAAGCTAGTTGTGAAATTCGACAATGAAAGTCTTGCCGACACCATTGAACAGGTCTCTATCAAAACGGGCTTCCCTCTTTCGGAAGTTGGTTCTAAAAAAGAAAAACAGCACCCCGAGACTTTTTGGCAAGCTCATATCCAACCTAATTTACAAATTATAGCGATTGCAGCCGCAATGCTCTTCGCAGCACTGTTGAAAAGTACTTCTCCTCAACTAAGTGAAGGTTTGTTTACCGTAACCTGTTTGCTTGGTTTGTATCCAGTGGCCAAGAAAGCAGTTCAGTTGGCACGTTCAGGTACGCCGTTTGCAATCGAAACCTTAATGAGTGTTGCCGCGCTCGGTGCTTTATACCTTGGCGAAACCGCTGAAGCTGCGATGGTTCTGTTACTGTTTTTGATTGGTGAGCGTCTAGAGGCATTTGCTTCATCAAGAGCAAGAAGTGGTGTTCAAGCCTTAATGGCACTGGTGCCAGAAAATGCCACCAAGATTATCAACGGCGACCGTGTTGACGTTGCAGTAAGTGAACTTGCTCCTGGTGACGTGATTGAAGTGGCGGCGGGTTCTCGTTTACCTGCTGATGGTCAACTAATTACCGACGCTGCGAGCTTTGATGAAAGTGCGCTAACGGGTGAGTCTGTTCCTGTCGAACATATAGCAGGCAACAGCATCATGGCTGGTGCTGTGGTGGTCGATAAAGTCGTTCGTATCACCATCACGTCAAAACAGGGTGAGAATGCGATCGACCGTATTCTTCACTTGATTGAAGAAGCAGAATCTCGTAAAGCACCGCTTGAACGTTTCCTCGATAAGTTTAGCCGCTGGTATACACCGTTAATGATGTTAGTGGCTCTTTTGGTCATCATCACCCCACCATTGCTGTTCGCGCAGCCTTGGGAAACCTGGGTTTACCGAGGTCTAGCTCTATTGTTGATTGCTTGTCCGTGTGCGTTGGTAATCTCGACACCTGCTGCAATTACTTCTGGTTTAGCAGCAGCGGCGAAACGTGGCGCATTAATAAAAGGCGGCGCGGCACTAGAGCAGTTAGGGAAAATTCAAACGATTGCCTTCGATAAGACAGGTACGCTGACTGAAGGTAAGCCTCAGGTTACGGATATTCAACCTCTATCAGGTTGGAAACAAGACGCGATGCTTCGTGTAGTTGGGGCGATTGAAGTTGGTTCGACTCATCCTTTGGCGCAATCGCTTGTCGCTAAAGTTAAAGAGCTGAATGTTGAGATCCCTGAGTCACACAACAAGAAAGCGCTCATTGGTAGCGGTGTTGAAGGCGATGTCGATGGTGTTAAGTATCAGGTTTTATCACCGTCTAAAGTCACGTTCGCTCTTGGACCCGATGTGGTTTCTCAGGTAGAAGCATTAGAAGGCGAGGGCAAGACGGTTGTGGTTGCTCTTGAGCTTAAAGATCTAGAAGAGTCAACAGAACAAGCTACGACTGTGATTGGTTTGATTGCTTGGCAAGATACGTTACGTAGTGACGCTAAGCTTGCGATTGAACGACTTAATGACTTGGGTATTCAATCAATCATGCTCACAGGGGATAACCCACGAAGCGCAGCAGCGATCAGCAGCAAAATTGGTATGCAATATAAAGCGAGCCTGCTTCCAAGTGACAAGGTGTCTTATGTTGAAGAGTTATCTCAACAGTCACATGTTGCTATGGTCGGTGATGGCATCAACGATGCGCCAGCAATGAAAACGGCGAATGTCGGTATTGCTATGGGTGGTGGTACTGATGTTGCGCTTGAAACGGCAGATTCAGCACTGACTCACAACCGTTTAACTGAGCTGCCCGCGATGATTGAATTGTCGCAAGCGACTATGAATAACATTCGTCAAAACGTAGCACTAGCGCTCGGTTTGAAAGGTGTGTTCTTGGTGACCAGTTTGCTTGGTATTACAGGGCTTTGGGTTGCCGTTCTTGCAGATAGTGGCGCGACAGCTCTGGTGACACTCAACGCACTGCGCCTGCTTCGATTCAAGTCTAAAGCGGATTAAGTTCAGCTCTCAGACATAGACGCTCTTAATTTTAAAAGCGTCTTATATAAGAAGCATCTCGCATAAAAGCGCCTTTAGCGGTCATACGTTAAAGGCGTTTTTTGTCTCATTAGTATGCAACGCAGCCGTTCGGATTGCTTATTTTTGTGATGCCAATCGGTTTTTCGTGAAACCTGAAATGTTGTTGCGATCATTGGTGTGATGTTCGTCACTTCATTTCATTGTGAGCTTGGTTAGAGTGTGTTCGTACCCCACGAATTTACTATGAGCTTAAATAAGGGTAAAAAGCCCAATAAGCCAAAAGGAGCGAACTATGTCTCAAGCTGTTTTCCACTTAGGTGTTACTGAAGCAGATCTTAACGGTGCTACTCTTGCGATCATTCCTGGTGATCCTGCTCGTGTGCAAAAAATTGCAGAAGAGATGGAGAATCCCGTATTTCTTGCGAGTCACCGTGAATACACGCTTTACCGCGCAGAGCTAGACGGTAAGCCAGTTGTTGTATGTTCAACAGGTATCGGCGGCCCATCTACTTCTATCGCAGTTGAAGAGCTTGCTCAGCTTGGCGTTCGTACTTTCCTACGTGTTGGGACGACTGGTGCGATCCAACCTCACGTAAACGTGGGTGACATGATTGTTTCTACGGGTTCTGTTCGTCTAGACGGCGCTAGCCTGCACTTCGCTCCTATGGAGTTCCCAGCAGTTGCTGATTTCGAAGTTGCTACAGCAATGAAAGCAGCAGTTGAAGAATCAGGCGCAGCAGTTCACATGGGCGTAACCGCTTCAAGTGACACTTTCTACCCAGGTCAAGAGCGCTACGACACGTTCTCTGGTCGCGTGGTTAAGCGTTTCCAAGGTTCTATGCAAGAATGGCAAGACATGGGTGTTCTTAACTTCGAAATGGAATCTGCAACGCTACTAACAATGTGTGCAAGTTCTGGTTTGAAAGCAGGTTGTGTTGCTGGTGTGATCATCAACCGTACTCAAAAAGAGATACCTGATCACGAGACACTAAAAGTAACGGAAGCGCGCTCAATCAAAGTGGTTGTAGAAGCTGCTCGTAAAATGCTTTAAGTCGGTAACAGTACTTTTAGTTTTCAAGTGCTTTAAGTCTTCAAGTGCTTTAAGTCTTAAAACGACTTCAAATTTTGAAAATGGCCACATCGAATGATGTGGCCATTTTTTTGCGTGTTTACAAGTCCTTTGAGCTTTTTACCTTGTCAATACGGGCGGGGTAGTGGATATAAGTCATTTACTACGATTGGCATAATCGTTACGGGTACAAAAAAGGCGAGTGACTTAAGTGGTCATTCGCCTTTTTGTTTTTTGAGAATTCGATATGTTCGAGTTTCTTAAATTAGCACTCTAAATCTTCATCACCACCGGCAGCGGTAAACCATGCCGCGAGATGTGTTTTAAGATCTTTTAATTCGTCAGGGCCAATCAATGCTAGGCCAAGATCTTCTGCTCGTGTGATGTCATTATGACGAAGAGGGCGGAAGCTCACCAACATTGCACGGGCCTGTAGGCCACCTAGCAGGTCTCTGAGCGATTCCAGCTTGTACAAGGTATCATCGCCATCATCTCGCATACCTTTGGTCTTACACTCGATGATGTGCAGCTTATTGTTCACTACAGAAGCAACATCAAGCTCATTACGAACTTCGCGCTCACCGAGCTGACGATAAACCTGAACATTCAAAGAGCGATCTTGAATGGTCGGCATGTCATCTTGGATCTGCTTAACGGTGCTATGAACCAATGTTTCAAGCCATTCGCCGTTTGAGAAGCGTCGCGCGTCTTCATTGGCAAACGTCAAAATACCATTGTCATAAGTGGCAATCTTAGCTTCAACCAAATCGCTCAACAGCATGTTCAGCTCGCGATAACCTTGTTGCTTCTCAGACAAGCCCACATCAAGCCTCTGTTCTTTACGGCAGGTTGTTGCAAGGTAGTTCAATGTAGCAAGACCTGGGCCTAATTCTAATGCGTTACTTGCCCAACGCTCACCCAGTTCATACAGTTTTTGGTCAAGTTGCGGAGACAGTTGTACATCGCTGAATTCACCACGAGCACCGAATACCGTTAAGTAGTCATCGATAGTGATGCGGTCTTGAACTTGTGCGTCTTCTTTACCATTCGGGTAAAGCCAGCACAGTTTGTCACTGTTTGGTTCAACAACAAAGATTGGCCAGTGGTAAGTACGAAATACTTCGTAGACAGACAGTAGGCGGTGACGAAGGCCACAACTTGCGTTGAGCTTCACTTCTTGTCCCCGAGCTTTTAAGTCTTCAGCAAGGTTTTGGATCGATTCTTTAATTGCAGAGGTGTTTACGATAGTTGGAATCTCGAAAAATTCACTCGTAATATCACGCTTCTGCAAAACGCTGTCTAAGCGTTGATAGATACTGATTTGATTTTTGTCACCGATGAACACGATGTGAGTGCTGATCGTTCGGTTGTCGAGTAGTGGGGTGATCAACCGAATGGGGTCTTGATCGATAATGCCAACATGAACAGCCATATAAATTCCTTAATAGCGGCTCGCTCATAAAGGTGAAAGAAAAACGGGAAGCAGCAAGCCTTTATAATCATATAATGACAAAGCTCATAAAAAACAAGGGCAACCCTTGATAAAAGTTGCCCTTGTTCAATTAGTTATCACTATTGGGTGAGATATCCCAACATTTCAGGTGAATATCTATTGGTTCTTCGTTTACTTATAGCTTGAATTGATGAACTAAATCGCCTTGCTGGTTTGCCAGAATTGTTAGGTTTTGGCTTGCCTCTGCAATTGATGACATCGCTTGATAACTCTTATCAGCAATCTGGTTGATGTCTTCAATGTTACGCGCGATATCACCCGAAGTTTCACTCTGCTCAGCCGCGGCTTGAGAAATGTGCGTACTCATTCGACTGATTTCTAGAATCAATGCCTGAATTTCTTCCATAGCACTATTAGCACTTGAAGCTTGTTCAACCGACATATCCATATCGCTCATGCAGCTTTCAATCACATTACTTGCTGTTTTAGAACTTGATTGTAGGTTACTGATCATGGTCTCAATTTCAGACGTCGATTGAGTTGTCTTTTGTGCCAGTACTCGGACTTCATCTGCAACTACAGCAAATCCACGGCCTTGTTCACCAGCGCGTGCGGCCTCGATTGCTGCGTTGAGTGCAAGTAGGTTGGTTTGATCAGCAATACCACGAATAACATCGAGGATAGAGCCAATCTGGCTACTCATTTGTTGTAGCTCGCCTACAGCACCCACGGATTCAGTCAGACGTACCTCAAGTTGATTAATGGTACTGATGTTGGTGTTCATGACCTGGCGACCTGATTCAGAAGCCGATTCTACTTGTTGAACCATAGTTAATGAGCTTTGTGCGCTGTTTGCTACTTCTTGTACAGAGTGAGACATTTGTGTCATTGCCGTTGCGACGGTTGCTGTTTGTTCACGCTGGCTGTTCAATTGAGCCTGTGTCTCAGAAGAGGTTTTTTGGTTTACGCTTGCAGTATTGGTTAGGTCATCTGAAGCGTCATTCAGTTTCACCAGAATATTGTGCAGGTTGTCGGCTAAGGTATTGATGTGACGGCTTACTCGGCTGAATTCGTTGTCGTATCGAATATCGATACGCTGAGTCATATCTCCTTCAGTCAGGCCTTCTAATGTACCTAGGATACGCGTTAGTGGCTCTCTTACACTATGTGCAATGTGGTAACCAATTGCTGCAGCGAATACGGTGACAACAATGCCAATTGCAATCGCTTTGAATAGACCGTTGTCGTAGATGCTGCTCGCATCTGCTAATGATGAGTTGAGTTGCTCTTCCGCTGTGACGTTGAAAGAATCCAGTACCGCCATTGCTTGGTCGACTTCAACGGCTAGATTAGCAATGTTGATGTACAAGGCTTCTTTCGCTTTCAGATAGTTATTATGTTTATCTAAAACACCGCCTTTTTGTCCCACGTCTTTGGTGAAATTTTTAACCGATTCATCGAAAACATTTTTAATCGCAGGCAATTGTGTTGCTAAGCCACGGTACGCGTAGTTTAGGTGGGTAACGGCTTTTTTGTTTTGGTTGACGGCTTTTTGTACGAAGGCAACATCAGAACTTGCTAGTGCATCAGAGGTAATCACCTCCGCGTCTTGTAGTTTAATAAAGTAGCTCTTTGCCATCACTTTTACAGAGATGCTTTTTTGGTCGGCAACGTACTCTTTCATGCCAACGGTCAATTCTGAATGTAAGCGTTGGAAATCACGTGATGCTTTTTGTACTTGCTCTTGCGCCTCAAACATAGCTATGTAGTTGTTCATCGCTTCATCTGCTTCGGTGAAGTAACGTTCTTCCATTGCTCTTAATTGCGTGATGCGCTCAGTGAGCGAGATATTGTCTTGGCTTGCTGTTTCTAGGCTACCTAGAACTTCAGAAAAAGCGTTTTGTGATGCAGCAAACTCAGTACGCATTGCAGACATACGCTCAGAATTTTGTGTGGTTAAGAAGTCTTTAAATGACTTGTCAGCGGAAAGTAATTGGACACTTGTTTGGTTTGAAAGCGCAACCAGCGGCAATGAGACTTTTGAGACGCTCTCAAAATTGCTATGTATCTGATTCATGCTGCTCATCATGATGGTTATCGTGACTGCGAACATGATGATGATCAGTGCGAAACCAGCGTACATACGCTTGATCACAGATCCCTTCATGACTTTCTCCCTAAATAAATGTGGACCTAATACCAGGTCAAAACAAAACTAACAAAATTATCAGGATTCTATTGAGCTCGGCTTACGCATTTTATGACGCACACGTCAAAAATAGCCCTTTGTCCTAACCAATATGCCATTCTTGAGAGGCAAGGCGTGTTTTTTTTGATTTGAACGGTGTTTTTTATTATGCTTTAAAGCAGGTTTATTGTGGTTTGATGCGGCATAGCGCATACTCAAAGCATTAAAAAATAAATGTTTTATCGGAGAGACAGATGGCTGAAGAAACCATTTTTAGTAAGATCATCAATAAAGAAATCCCAGCAGATCTACTATACCAAGACGATTTAGTAACCGCATTTCGCGATATTAACCCTCGTGCTCCTAGTCATATTCTAATTATTCCTAACAAGCTGATTCCAACAACGAATGATGTTGAAGCGGAAGATGAAGCAATGATGGGACGTATGTTTACTGTTGCTCGTAAGTTAGCAAAAGAAGAAGGCATTGCAGAAGACGGCTATCGTCTTATTGTGAACTGCAATTCTCACGGTGGGCAAGAGGTTTACCATATTCACATGCATTTGGTTGGTGGCCGCCCGCTTGGCCCGCTTTTAATGAGTTAATTAAAAGGCTAATCAGCTAACGAAACAGTTAATGATCTCATTAATACAAGTTAATGGTTAATTAACATAAACAGCGAGTTGGAAAATTTGTTGTTTGTATGCCAACTTTTAGTTTTATCTGTTGTCTGAATATCGGCATCGATTAGGTAGAGCCTAAAAAGCAAGGTATCCACTTGCTTAAGATCCTTTTAACAAAGTTGGCATTTTAAACATGCACGGAGACGATAAGTGAAGCACCAGTTTAGATTCGCTTCCATTGCCCTGTTGTCGGCGTTGACAGCGGGTTGTGCGAATATGTCGGCAGGGAGCCTGTTCAGTCATTACAGCGCGCAAAACAAAGAAATTTACCAAGCAGTCAAGTCTGGGGATTATTCAACGGCTCAACAAGAGTTACCAGATTACGTAGCTGGTGACATTCTTGATAACTTTGAAAAAGGTAGAATTAATCTACTTGATCAAAAATATCCTGAGAGTAAGTCGTCGCTCGAACTGGCCGATCAGGCAGTGAAGGAGCAGCAAAGTAAAGCGGTGATCTCTGTATCAGACAGTGCAACCAGTGTCGGCGCGTTGGCTGTGAATGACAATATTACCGAGTATGTGCCTGCTGACTATGAGTTGGGTTTTCTGCATTTATATCTTGGTTTGAATTATTTAAAGAAAAACGACTTAGAAGGTGCGGTGATCGAAATGCGTCGCGCTAACCAAGTTCAGGAACAAGCCAAGAAACAACGTGAAGCTGAGTTAGAAAGTGCTGCTAGCGACGCAAAATCTCAAGGATTGTCTGCCAACGTGGGTAGTATTCTTGCGAATTATCCTGATGCGGGTAAAAAGCTGCAATCTGTGCAAAATGCGTATCTGATGTTTTTGTCTGGCCTGCTTTACGAAGCATCTAACGATCTGAACAGCGCTTATGTGGACTATCGACGTGCTTTGGCCATCATGCCTGAGAATCAAGAAATCATCGATAGAACCATGGCAACAGCTGCTCGCTTAGGCATGCGACAAGATTTAGCAACACTGAAAAAGCGCTACAAACAGTCATCTAAGTTAGGGGCAAGCGAAGGGCGAGTAATTGTGCTTCAAGAACAAAGTGCAGTTCAAGCGATGGACAGTTGGCGATTAGATTTACCTATTTATGACAGTCGCGATCAGGGCGCAATATACTCTCTGGCGCTGCCATATTATCCGAGCCAAAGCGTAGAACGCTTTTCTGCGCTACGAATCAGCGGGCAACCGTTGTCTGAGCATTTGATTACGGATGTGAATGCGATGGCGCAGAATGATTTATCTGAACGTATGACGAGCATTGTTATTCGCCAAGCGTTACGTGTGGTCGCGAAAGACCGCATCCGTAAAGAAGCAACTCAAGGTAACGATGTCGGTAACATTTTGTTCAATGTCTGGAATGCATTCACGGAACAACCAGACACTCGAAGCTGGCAATCTTTACCTGCGGAAATAAAGACCAGCACGTTTGTAGCAAACAGTGGTCAATATACGTTAGAAGCGGGCACTAAAACGTATGACTTTGATATTCGAGAAGGGCAGACCACTTTGGTGTGGATTTCTCGACAAGGAAACAATGCAACAATGTGGCATAAACAGCTAGGGAGGCTGTAATGAAAAAGTGGTTAGTGAGCTTAGCAGCGGTTATGGCTCTGGCTGGTTGTGCTGATAATACAGCTGGCGTAAGGGTAGATAGTCAAACTCAGAACGTTTTCTTTGGTGATAAGGTATTGGGTAGCCGCTTACAGGTTGAAGATATCCGTACTGACCTCGTCGACGGTCATACGCGAGGAATCGTGCGTTTAAACAGTAACTATAAAGGCGATCAACATATCCTTTATCGCTTTTACTGGTACGACGATGCTGGTCTTGAGGTCAACCTAAAGCAAGGCCCTTGGAAGCAAGCGATTGTTCGTGGCTTTGAAAGTATTTCGTTGTCGGAAGTGTCGGTAAATCCGAAAGCGACTCAGTTCAGAGTTCAGTTCAGAGAGCAGTAAACTTTCGTTTGGAACCGCTCATATTTAGAGTGGTTCCAAGCTTTATAGCAAAGACGAGATAGAACGGGTCTAAGGATTCGAAAATACAAAAATTTAAGAGAGTGGGTAACCCCACTTAGTGATTAGTTAAGGAAACAAAATGAAAAAGAGTGTCATTGCGCTACTAGGTTTAGCGGTTATTTTAGGCGGTTGTTCAAACAAGGTAAGCTACGGTGATGCACAATCAGTAGAAACCACGACAATCGATTTCGGTTCAACTGACCTTCAAACGATTGCGGGCGAAATGGTCGATAGCATGATGGCGTCTGGTTCTGTGTCTTATATTACTCGTGAGCAACGTCCAATCGTGTTCGTAGAGCGAATCAAGAACAAAACAAGTGAGCACATCGATACTGAGTCAATCACTGATACCATCAGTACTAAAATGCTGAACTCTGGTAAGTTCCGTTTCGTTGATATGGACCGTGTAGAGTCTGTTCGTGAACAATTGAATTTCCAAAATAACGATGAGCTTGTAAATCAAAGCTCAGCAATCCAATTTGGTAAAATGGTTGGTGCTCAGTACATGTTGTACGGCAACCTATCAAGCATCGTTAAGAAAGCGGGCAGCGACGAAGACGTATACTACAAAATGACCATGCGCCTAATGGATCTTGAGTCTGGCTTGATTGAATGGGCTGACGAGACTGAAATCCGTAAGCAACAATCTAAGAGCTTGCTGGGCTTTTAATTAAGTTTACTTGGCTTAGTCATGCCTCAACGCAGTACATGTTATTTGCTGTGATTGGTATTAATGAAGAGGCACTGGCTTTTGGTCAGTGCCTTTTTTGTAGGGAAATTAAGACGTTTATAGGGCAGTTAAGACGTTTATAGGGAGTAAATATGGCGATTTTTTCTTGGTCTGAAGCAAAGCTTCTTGATACCAGTTTGAGTTCTCTTGATAGCTACTTTTCTGAGCCTCCAATCAGAGCACAGACACTGACAGGTGGGTTGACTAATCGATGTTGGAAATTGGTTTTAGCCGATGGCACCGCGTATGTTTGGCGTCCAATTACCCCCATCACCAAAGCGTTCTTCATCTCTCGCCATGAAGAGTATCAAGTACTGTCTGCTATTGAGCGTCTAGATATCGGACCAAGTCCGATAGTGGTCAATGAGCAAGGCTTACTGGTTGAATGGATCGCGGGTGAGACGTTGTACGAAGGACTCGAGCAGGATGATTTACTGAAGACGCTGATCTCAGTGCATTTGGTTAATACTGCGCGACTGCCGCTCCAACCGTTCAGCTATACGGCTCGAGTTGACCACTACTGGCTTCAGCTTGATGCGGTTCATAAGACTGAAACCTGCACCAAGATTTATCAAGAGTGGCGCGTGGCTCCAAGTATCCCAAGTGTAGGCCTGTCTTTGTGTCATTTTGATCTCGGTGGCTATAACCTTGTGAAGAATCAAGATGGGATTAAGATCATTGACTGGGAATACGCAGCGCTAGCAGACCCAAGGCTTGATCTTACGCTGACTATTGCTGTTGCCCGATTACCAGTTATAGAAGCTGTTAATAAGTACTGTCAGCTAAGAGGTATCCATGATCCCCAATCTTGGCTTGACGGAGTAGAAGCCTGGTTACCAAGAAGCCAAATGATGGCAATGCTGTGGTATTTACTTGCTCATCAGCTATGGGGCGATGACAGTTATCTGCGTGAAGCAGAGGCTCTTAGTCACACTTTATGTAGCTATGATCACGTTTAGGAAGTGAAAAATATAATTTCAGAGGTCTTCCCTTTAAAACCTTGTTTTTCGTGTTAGATTGATCAAAACGTACCAATATTCAATGGGGGAGGTACAATGATTATCTATCTACACGGCTTCGACTCAACAAGCCCGGGCAATCACGAAAAAATACTGCAGTTGCAATTCATTGATGATGACGTTCGTTTCATCAACTACAGTACTTTGCATCCAAAACACGATATGCAGCATTTGCTAAAAGAAGTGCATAAAGTGATAGAGCAATCCGATGATCCACATCCAATCATTTGTGGTGTAGGTTTGGGTGGTTTTTGGTCTGAGCGTATTGGTTTCTTATGTGGTATTAAGCAGGTGGTGTTCAACCCTAATCTGCACCCTGAGAACAACATGGTAGGTCGAATTGATCGCCCAGAAGAGTACGAAGACATCGCGACTAAGTGTGTCGCTCAGTATCGTATGAAGAACAAAGGACGCTGTTTAGTAGTGCTTTCTCGTGAAGATGAAATTCACGACAATACGAAAACAGCTTCTGCTCTAGAAGATTACTACGAAGTTGTCTGGGACGAAAAAGAGAGTCATAAGTTCAAAAAGATCTCTCAACACTTACAGGCAATGAAGGCGTTTAAAAACGCTTAAGGATTACCGCCATTTTATAAAACAGCACTCAAT
>NZ_JBFRLX010000165.1:22640-23336 GCF_041470165.1 Vibrio sp. 10N.286.46.A8 | reverse complement strand
GCAAACGTTTGCTTTGGTTTTTCGTTGTTCGGTTATTTGTAAGATTTATAAAAGTGTTTTTATTGATCGCTTTGTGAATGGATTGTGCTTCGCGTCGCTTGCTTACTTTTGTTAACATTTAATCCATATCTTTGCGTTTTTTCTATACAGATTAATCTGGCTGAAAATGATAAAGCTTGTTGTGGGAAATTTAGCCTGAACTATGCTTAAGGTATCTATTTATTACCAAGATGTTACCTCTGCGCTTTAAATAAAACGTCTATCTAGCATCTCAGTTGTAAGGAGAGGGGCTATGACTTTTATATTAAAGTACTTGTTTGCGTTTCTTCTGTTGTTCAGCTCTGTGTTCGCTCAGGCCGATGATGTCTGGGTGATTGAGGTGAACGGAGGGATAGGTCCGGCGACCAGTGATTACCTCACTAGAGAAATAGAACAAGCTCACGATGAGCAAGCAAAACTCATCATTTTGAAAATGAATACGCCTGGCGGGTTAGATTCGTCGATGCGTGACATTATTCGATCCATCACCACCTCACCGATTCCAGTCGCTACTTGGGTTGGGCCTGCGGGTTCGCGAGCAGCGAGCGCCGGAACCTATATTTTACTTGCCAGCCACGTTGCTTCCATGGCGCCCGGAACTAATCTAGGTGCAGCAACCCCTGTGTCTCTCGGCGGTGGCAAAGCGCCGACTAATCC
>NZ_JBFRLX010000165.1:21555-21876 GCF_041470165.1 Vibrio sp. 10N.286.46.A8 | reverse complement strand
AATCCCTTGTCGCCTCAAGACGATACCGATAAAGATGATAACACTTCTGCGAGTGAGCAAGACGCAACCAAACAAGAGAACTCAGACCAAGTAAAAGCCACCACTGCGATGGAAAAGAAAGTCATTAATGATGCAGCTGCCTACATCGTCAGTTTGGCTAAGCTGCACAAACGTAACGAAGAATGGGCAGAAAAAGCGGTAAGAGAGGCAGCCAGCTTGGATTCTGAGAATGCACTGACTCTTAACGTGATTGATTTTATTGCCAGCGATCTTCAGCAATTGGTTGAACTGAGCAACGGACGCACCATCACCATCAACGGT
>NZ_JBFRLX010000165.1:0-20806 GCF_041470165.1 Vibrio sp. 10N.286.46.A8 | reverse complement strand
ACCATCACCATCAACGGTGTCAGTCAGGAAGTCCAACTTAGTGATGTTGCTTTTGTCGAGCGAGAACAAGACTGGCGCTTTAGTTTGCTGTCAGTGATCACGAACCCGAACGTTGCATATATTTTGATGCTGATTGGTATCTACGGTTTGTTACTCGAATTCTATAACCCTGGCGTCGGGCTACCGGGTGTATTGGGGGGGATCTGTCTGTTACTGGCAATGTACTCCTTACAAATGCTGCCGGTGAGTTACGCAGGCCTTGCGTTGATTCTGCTTGGAATTGCCTTAATGGTGGCAGAGGCCTTTAGCCCGAGCTTCGGGATTTTCGGTTTGGGTGGCGTCGCCGCATTCACATTGGGCTCGATCATGCTGATGGATACCGAAGTGCCGGGTTATCAAATCGCATTGCCGTTAATTATCGGTATTAGCCTATTCTCTGTCGCTTTTATCGTTGTAACGATCTCTATGCTAGTCCGGGTGAGAAACAAGCCGGTGACTACGGGGATGGAAGCGGTTGTCGGCGACACTGGCAAAGTGGTAAGCGGCTTCCCCGGTACGGGTCGAGTATTGGTTGAAGGTGAGATCTGGCAAGCCAAATGTGCGAGTGAATTGCAAGTGGGGCAGATCATCAGAGTGACCAAGCTGACGGGGCTATCTTTGGATGTTGAAGCGCTGCCCGATGATACATCATCGAAATCTAGCTAGCGCGACATGCTAGAACAAACTTGATTGAATTATTTATTGCTTAACCATCGTTACCATTAGGGGGGCGGTTATGTTTATACACACTATAGGTATTGTCATTGTGCTCGTTATCTTGCTGATAGCCAGCATGTTCAGAGTGCTGCGCGAGTACGAGCGTGCAGTGGTGTTCTTCCTCGGGCGCTTTTACGGCGTCAAAGGGCCGGGGTTGATTATCATCATTCCTTTCATTCAACAAATCGTAAGAGTGGATCTACGAACTATCGTGTTGGACGTACCAACACAAGATTTGATCACACGCGATAACGTGTCGGTTAAGGTGAATGCCGTGGTGTATTTCCGAGTGCTGGATCCGAAGATGGCGATCAACAACGTTGAGAATTACCTTGAAGCGACCAGCCAACTTTCACAAACAACGCTGCGTTCGGTGCTTGGGCAACATGAGTTGGACGAGCTGTTGTCTGAGCGAGAAGAGCTCAATAGAGACTTGCAAGCGATACTGGATCAACACACCGATAACTGGGGGATCAAGATTGCCAATGTCGAGATCAAGCATGTTGATCTGGATGACAGTATGGTGCGAGCTCTTGCTAAACAAGCTGAGGCGGAACGTTCTCGTCGAGCTAAGGTAATCCATGCAACAGGGGAACTAGAAGCATCAACCAAGCTGAAAGAGGCTGCAGAGGTTCTTAATCAAGCGCCCAATGCCATTCAATTGCGATATATGCAAACACTAACAGAAGTAGCGAATGAGCGAACTTCCACAATCATATTCCCAATGCCCATCGATCTGGTCGAGAAGATAACCGATCCGATCAAAGCGACGCTCAATGAGGCAGCGATTAAGAAAGCGATGAAAGCTGATGAGTAGTTAGCGTGAATGACGAGTTATAAAAAAGGCTCCACAGTTGTGGAGCCTTTTAGTATTTGAATCGCTGGTTTTATTTAACGACCATTGATTACGAACGTCTATTTAATGACCGTCGATTATTTCTGCGTTGCCGCTTTCATTGGCGTAACAAACTCCGCAAGTGCTTTAAGCATTGCTTCTGGTTGTTCAACGTTGTTTTCAATGATTTTCACAACCGCTGAGCCAGAGATAGCACCTGCAGCGCCCGCTACAATCGCTTCTTTCACTTGTTCAGGAGCAGAGATACCGAAACCAAGCAGTGCTGGTGGCGCATCAAACTTGTTCAAACGATCAAGTAGGGCAGTTACAGGCATGTTTGCTTTTGTTTCTGCACCCGTTACGCCTGAGCGAGAAAGTAGGTATGTGTAACCGCCACCTAGCTCAGAAACTGATTGAAGTGTTTCATCGCTTGCTGTTGGCGGAGCAATAAAGATTGGGTGAACTCCAAACTTCTTCGCAGCAGCAACAAATTCGCCGCTTTCATTGGTTGGTACATCAGCAATCAATACTGAATCGATACCTGCTTTTGCGCAGCGTTCGTAGAAGTTCTCAATACCACGTGCGTAAACCAAGTTCGCGTACATCAGTAGGCCGATTGGCAGCTCTGGGTATTTAGCGCGAATTTGACCAATAAGATCAAAACACACATCTGGCGTTACTTTAGAATCTAAAGCACGAATGTTTGCGCCTTGGATTGTTGGGCCATCTGCAAGCGGATCAGAGAATGGAATACCAAGCTCAAGTGCATCTGCACCCGCTTCAACCAAGGTTTCCATGATCTTAAGTGATTGCTCAGGGTTAGGATCGCCAACCGTTACGAATGGTACAAATGCGCCCTGATTCTTTTCAGCTAAGCGAGTGAAGAGTGATTGATAGCGATCCATTATAATGCTCCTTTCTCTTTAAGAATGTCGTGTACAGAGAAAATGTCTTTGTCACCGCGACCAGATAAGTTAACGACTAATAGCTGTTCTTTCTCTGGGTCGTCGTGAGCCATTTTAACAGCATGAGCCAAAGCATGAGATGACTCTAGCGCTGCAATTATACCTTCTTTACGTGCAATCAATTGGAACGCTTCTAGCGCTTCGTCATCGGTCACGTTGTCGTATTCAGCACGGCCAATCGCATTTAGGTGCGCGTGTTGAGGACCAACTGATGGGAAATCTAGACCCGCAGATACAGAGTAAGACTCTTCTACTTGGCCGTTCTCATCTTGCATCAGTGGGGCTTTCATACCGAAGAAAATACCGGTTTTACCGTGTTTAAGCGGCGCGCCGTGTTGGTCAGTATCAATACCTTTACCAGCAGGCTCTACACCGATTAGGCGAACAGACTCTTCTTCAATGAAATCAGCGAACATGCCGATAGCGTTTGAACCACCGCCAACACAAGCGATAACGGCATCAGGAAGGCGACCTTCACGAGCTAGAATTTGGTTTTTCGTTTCTTCACCAATCATGCGTTGGAAATCACGAACAATCGTTGGGAATGGGTGAGGACCCGCTGCAGTACCCAATAGGTAGTGCGCGTCTTCATAAGTTGCAGACCAGTCACGTAGCGCTTCGTTACATGCATCTTTTAGCGTTGAAGAGCCAGAATGAACAGGGATAACCTCTGCGCCCATTAGTTTCATACGGAACACGTTCGGGCTTTGACGTTCAACGTCTTTTGCACCCATGTAAACACGACACTTAAGGCCCAATAGAGCACAAGCTAGAGCCGTTGCCACACCGTGTTGGCCTGCGCCAGTTTCAGCGATGATTTCTTGCTTACCCATACGTTTTGCTAGCAGCGCTTGACCAAGTACTTGGTTTGTCTTGTGAGCACCGCCGTGAAGTAGATCTTCACGCTTTAGGTACAGTTTAGTTTTTGTACCTTTAGTCAGGTTACGCGTTAGCGTTAGTGCCGTTGGACGACCTGCGTACTCTTGCAGAAGCGTCATGAATTCACTGCGGAACTCAGGATCGGCTTGTGCATCGATAAATGCTTGTTCTAGTTGGTCTAGTGCTGGCACTAGGATCTGCGGTACGTATTGACCACCGTATTCACCGAAGTAGGCATCGAGTTTAGCCATTGTGTTATTCCTTCAATTCTATCGATGTGTATTCACACCAAGTCATTTAATCTTGTTTAAGCTTCGCAAAGGCAAAGCTCACAAATATGTTTTTAGTTTCTGCTTTCTAATTTCTAGCGCCGAGCTTGGACTAGTAATTACGAATCGCTGCAAAAGCGCGTTGCAGTTTGTCTGCGTCTTTTTTACCTGGAGCGGATTCAACGCCTGAGTTTAGGTCTAGTCCTAAGCAGCCTAGTTTCGCTGCTTGGTTAGCATTGTCTGGGTTTAGGCCACCCGCCAACATGATTGCGCTTTGGTTTTTGATTAGGCTCCAATCGAACGCTTGACCTGTACCACCCGTTTGAGAACCTACTTTAGTATCTAGCAGGTGACGAGTCACGTTGCTTTTCAGTAATTCTGATAGCGCGCTTTTAGCACCGTTTTCAGCACCATAAGCAACACCGTAAGCTTTCCAAATCTCAACGCTTTCAGGTAGAGATTGTTTTAGTTCATCGACAAATGCTTGAGACTCATCACCGTGTAGTTGCACCGCAAACAGACCGAGTGCAGAAACTGTGTTAGCAACGTCAGCAATACTATGATTTTGGAACACACCCACGTAGTTCAAAGGTGCGCCGCTCATGGTTAAACGAGCTGCCTCGATATCTACATGACGCTTAGACGCTTCAACGAAAATCAAACCACCGAATACTGCACCTGCTTGATACGCTTTCGCGGCATCGTCAGAGTGAGTTAAACCACACACCTTGTTTTCACCGAGCGTCACTTTACGCACTGCAAGTTCAAGGTTCTTTTCAGCCATGAGAGAGCTGCCGATTAGGAAGCCGTCTGCAAACGTTGAAAGGTCACGAACTTGTTGATGTGTGTAGATGCCAGACTCTGAAATCACGACTGCGTTTGGAGCCAGTTCGCGAATCAGCGGAGCCAACTCTTTAGTACGGTTCAAATCAGTCGAAAGGTCACGTAGGTTACGGTTATTAATACCGATCACTTTTGCTTTTAAAGCGACAGCGCGATGAAGTTCTTCTTCGTTGCTGACTTCGGTTAGTACACCCATATTTAGCGAGTGAGCGACGTCAGTAAGTGCTTTGTACTCTTCGTCATCCAATACCGATAGCATTAGCAAAATTGCGTCAGCTGAGTAGTGACGAGCTAGGTAAACTTGGTAGGTATCAACCATGAAGTCTTTACAAAGAATAGGTTGCTTAGCAATGCTGCGAACCTTTGGTAAAAACTCAAAGTCACCTTGAAAGTATTTCTCGTCTGTCAGTACTGAAATTGCGTTGGCGTGGTTGTTGTACACCGATGCAATGTAGTCCAAATCAAACTCGTCACGGATTAAACCTTTTGACGGAGATGCTTTTTTACATTCAGTGATGAAAACGGTTTGTTCGCCGCTCAGTGCATCATAAAAGCTGCGGTCTGTTGCGGTTAGTGACGCCTTAAACTCGTCTAATGGTTGAGTCTGCTTACGCGCTTCAACCCATTGGTATTTGTCACGAACGATTTTTGCTAATACTTCCGCCATTTCAGCTTCTTTGACTGAAACGTGGGTCGACAATTTATCGGTAGTCTGTGTCATGTTCTTTGTCTCGTCGTTCGTTAGGCGTGTGCAGCAAGCTTTTGTACAAGCTCGTATGCTTTGCCAGAGTTCATCGCGTCAATCGCTTGCTGTGCGTTGGCTTTTAGATCTTCGTGACCAAATAGACGCATTAGCAGAGCAACGTTGACTGCCACTGCGCCAACTTGAGCATCAGTACCTTTACCCGTCAGGATATCGGTTGTGATGGCTTTGTTCTCTTCTGGCTCGCCGCCCTTGATTGCTTCAAGAGGGTGAGTGTTCAAACCAAAGTCAGCTGGAGTCACTGTGTACTCATGAATCTCGCCATCTTTAATTTCAGCAACGATAGTCTCGCCATGAATAGCCACTTCATCAAGGCCGCTACCGTGCACAACGGCAGCACGCTTCATGCCCATTTGCAGCATGGTTTCCGCGATAGGGCGTACTAGCTCTTTGCTGTAAACACCCATTAACTCGATGTTAGGGCGAGCAGGGTTAATCAGTGGACCAAGGATGTTGAAGATAGTGCGTGTTTTCATCGTTTGACGAACAGGCATCGCGTGACGTACACCGACGTGATACTGCGGAGCAAATAGGAATGCAACGCCAAGCTCGTCGACTGCAGTACGAGTGTCTTCTGCTGTCATTGCTAGGTTAATACCGAACGAATCCAGTAAGTCAGAAGAGCCTGATTTGCTCGATACGCTGCGGTTGCCGTGCTTAGCTATTTTTAAACCACACGCTGCTGCTACAAATGCAGAAGTTGTAGAAATGTTGATGGTGTCATGACCGTCACCACCTGTACCTACGATGTCTGCAAAATCGTAATCAGGACGTGGGAACGGGTTTGCATTGGCAAGCAGTGCTTTCGCTGCGCCAGCGATTTCATCCGGCGTTTCGCCTTTGATTTTCAGTGCAGTAAGCGCAGAAGCCATCAAGATTGGGTCTAGTTCACCCTTGATGATGACATCAAACAGTTGTTGGCTTTCTTCTTGAGTAAGAGACTGCTGTTCGTAAAGTTTATTAATCTGTTCCATGATCGTTTCCTATTTCTCGTTCTTCTCAAGGGTAGAGCTTTTCTCTAGGTGAAGAGGTTTCTCAAGAGCCCATTCGATAGCGTTTGCAAGAAGCGTTGCACCGTAGGTTGTCATAATTGATTCAGGGTGGAATTGGAATCCACACACCTTGTCTTGTTCTTGAACCACAGACATCACCAAATCATCGACTTCAGCGGTCACCGTTAGGCTATCGGATACATGCGTTGCAACCAGAGAGTGGTAGCGAGCGATAGCCAGTGGCGAAGGTAAGCCTTGGTAAGTCGCATGGTTTTGGTGTTCCATCATCGACACCTTACCATGAATGATTTCGCCAGCGCCTGCAACGGTGCCGCCGTAGGCTTCAACAATCGCTTGGTGGCCTAAGCAAATACCAATCATTGGTACTTTGCCTTTTAGAAGCTGAATCAGCTCTGGCATACAGCCCGCATCTGCTGGAGCGCCAGGGCCTGGCGAAAGCAGTGCAACAGGGTTGTCTAGTTCGTTGATCGCCGCTTCAACTACCTTTGCAGGAATGTTGTTACGGTAAATTTTCACGCTGTGACCTAATGAACGGAACTGGTCTACAAGGTTGTAAGTGAATGAGTCGAAGTTATCGATGAATACAATATCAGCCATGATTACGACTCCTTATTACTTGTTAGGTTTTTAGTATGAGCTGCTTGAATCGCAGAGATGACCGCTTGAGCTTTGCCGCGAGTTTCATCTGCTTCTGCTTGTGGATCTGAATCGAACACCACACCCGCGCCCGCTTGTACTTGTGCTACGCCATCTTCAACGTAAGCAGAACGAATTACGATACAAGTATCTAAAGTGCCTTCACCGGTTAGGTAACCGACTGCACCACCGTAGCTACCACGACGTGTTTTTTCTACGTCACGGATAAGCTGCATTGCGCGGATTTTTGGTGCGCCCGTTAGCGTACCCATGTTCATACAAGCTTGGTAAGCGTGCAGGGCATCTAAGTCTTCACGTAGTTGACCAACAACACGAGAAACCAAGTGCATTACATGGCTGTAGCGATCAACTTTCAGCAAGTCTGCTACGTGGCGAGTGCCGGCTTCTGCAATACGTGCCACATCGTTACGAGCTAGGTCGACTAGCATCATGTGTTCAGCGTTTTCTTTCTTGTCGGTACGCAGTTCAAGTTCAATGCGGCTATCTAGGTCGAAATCAATTTGGCCATTCGGGCGCTTACCACGACGACGAGTACCAGCAATTGGGTAAATTTCGATTTGGTTGGTTTCAGTTTCGTACTTCAGTGCACTTTCTGGAGAAGCACCAAACAGAGTAAACAGCTCATCTTGCATGTAGAACATGTAAGGGCTTGGGTTACTTTGCTTGAGTTCTTTGTAAGCCGCCAGTGGCGCAGGGCAAGGCAGAGTGAAGCGGCGTGAAGGTACCACTTGGAATACATCGCCTTTAACTACGTACTCTTTTAAGTCACGAACCGTTTGGCAGAAGTCTTCATCTGAAACGCTTGGTACAGCTTCAACGTTGTCGAGCGGCGTTACTTCTGTGATGGCTTTCAATGACTGACATTGTGTCTGAATGTCAGCTAGACGTTCAGTTAATTGTGTTCTGATGTTTTCATCTTGAGTGAACAAGCTCGCGTGAAGCAGACCTTCGTTCTCTTGGTGATCGAAACGCAATAGTGTTTCCGCAACGTAGAAAACAAAGTCAGGGCAGTTGTTAGTCGCTTCAGCATCACCTAGCGGTTCAAAGTTCGCCACGATGTCGTAAGCGAATAGGCCCGCCATGAATAACGCGTGCTTGTTATCAGCGTCTTGCTCAAAGCTGTGTTGAACCAAACGCAATGCATCGAATGAAGACGCTTCTCTTAAACGTGAGTCTTCATCTAATTCGTTGCTTGGCTCGACAAAAGTCAGCGTCAAAACGTTATCGGTAAGGTCAGATTCAATTTCTGCTTTAACGTTTTGAGTTAGATGTTCGATAAGCGCTTGACCATTTTCAGTCAATGCTTGGAAGGTTACTTCATGTCCGCGACATACGATGCGAACAGCAGAGTCGATAAGGAGTAGGCTTGTCAGGTTCTGTTTAGATTCAATCTCAGCAGATTCCAACAACAGACTGTCTGTTTTGTTTTCACACAAAGTATGAAAAACGCTGGTTGGATCTTGCGAGTAAGGAACTGAAGAATTGATGACCTCAATGGTTCCCAGCTTTTTGATTTCAATGGCCTTGTTCACAAGACCTCCTTTATGATTCTTTAAATTTCCTGCCGTACATAGTCGCATAAAGATACCTTTCACCCAATCTAGAATATGGTCAAGTCGATGATTTGTTAGTCAGTTGAATGTGAGATGTTCGACAAATTAAAAAGCCCGCTATGAAAGCGGGCTTAGTGATAACTTTTTTATAAACAAACTGTTTAATTAGAAGTACACGTTGGCCCACCAAGAACTTGTCCAAGTGCGCCACCAATTAAGGTCTGAACTTGCTTCTACTGAAGAAAGTTCTAAAACTTTATCTTTATGGTTTTGGTTAAATTCTTGTAACATAGTGAACCTATCAAATGTGATACTTCGTATTTGCGTACTAGTTAACTAGTTTTGCGCTTGCAGGTCAAGTGCGTTGACACAAATATAACGATAAAAATTGAAAACAATGAAAAAGAATATATGAGAATTGATCTACATAGTCATACAACAGCCTCAGATGGCCGACTTACTCCACCTGAACTGATTGACCGAGCGCTAGGCTTTAACATCGAAGCGTTAGCGATTACAGATCATGATACGACTGATGGGCTTGCAGAAGCACGCAGCTATATTGCTGATAACAACCTTCCTATCCAGTTGATCAACGGCATTGAGATTTCGACCGTTTGGCAAAACAAAGATATCCATATTGTTGGGTTAAATGTTGATCCGGAGTCACCAGAGCTAAAAGCGTTAATTGAACAACAGAAGCAACACCGTGTTGGGCGTGCAGAGATGATTGCTCAACGTCTTGAGAAAGCGACTCGTGAAGGCTTGCTAGAAGAAGTTAAATTGATTGCGGGTGATGCGCCTATCACTCGTGCTCACTTTGCTAAGTGGTTAGTCGATAACGGCTACGCAAAAACCATGCAGCAGGTGTTTAAAAAGTTTCTGACTCGCAATAACCCAGGTTATGTGCCGCCAACGTGGTGTTCAATGAGTGATGCTGTAACGGCTATTCATGCTGCTGGTGGTCAAGCGGTATTAGCTCACCCTGCGCGATATGGCCTTACCGCCAAGTGGGTTAAACGCCTTCTCGCTGCATTTGTTGAAGCAAATGGTGACGCTATGGAAGTGGCTCAACCTCAGCAAGCGCAACAAGAAAGACGCACACTTGCGGATTATGCTATACAATACAAACTATTAGCCTCCCAAGGCAGCGACTTCCATTACCCATCCCCATGGATGGAACTTGGACGTAATCTCTGGCTACCTTCTGGGGTCGAAGAAGTATGGAAAGATTGGGAGTTTCAAACGGTTTCACCAACTGATACCGATGATAGTATTTAGGTGAACCAGCTCCTTCTGATGATAGAGTCGAGAGATTCGATAACGAGGATCAACAATGAGCCAGTTTTTTTATGTACACCCAGATAACCCACAAGCGCGCTTAATTACTCAAGCGGTTGCGATTATTCGCAATGGCGGCGTTGTGGTTTATCCAACAGATTCCGGTTATGCGCTGGGCTGTCAGCTTGAAAACAAACAAGCACTTGAACGCATCTGTAAAATTCGTCGAATCGATGATAAGCACAATTTCACGTTGTTATGCCGTGACCTTTCTGAATTGTCACTGTATGCACGAGTTGATAACGTTGCTTTCCGTTTACTTAAGGCACACACGCCCGGTGCTTATACGTTTATCTTCAAAGCAACTAAAGAAGTGCCAAAGCGTTTGATGAACGCTAAGCGTAAAACGATTGGTATTCGTGTACCAGACAACAAGATTGCACTTGACCTGTTGGAAGCAATGGGCGAGCCATTGATGTCGACGTCTCTGATTCTTCCGGGTAACGAGACAACTGAGTCGGATCCAGAAGAAATTCGCGACAGCCTAGAGCATGCGGTTGATGTCATTTTGAATGGCGGCTACTTAGGTGAGCAACCGACTACGGTTATTGACTTCAGTGACGATGACGCCGTTGTTTTACGTCGTGGTGCCGGCGATCCAGCGCCGTTTGAATAATAGCGTTACTGATTAACAGTCGGTAACGAAACAGCAAACCTGCCACAGTAAATAACAAGTGCTTTTTGGCAGGTTATTTGCGATAATACGCGACCGCGATTTGGTCGCGAAAAATTCATTCGACGTCTGTGAAGACGACAATTAGGTAGAAAAGAGTAAATGAGCGAAAAATTACAGAAGGTTTTAGCGCGAGCTGGTCACGGTTCTCGTCGTGAACTAGAAGGTTTAATTAAATCTGGTCGTGTAAGTGTTAACGGTCAAGTTGCGAAATTGGGTGAGCGTCTTGAAGACGAGAACTCAGTGATCCGTATCGATGGCCACACTATTACAGGCAAAGCCTCTGAAGAAGTGGTTTGTCGTGTACTTGCTTACTACAAACCTGAAGGTGAGCTTTGTACTCGTCATGATCCTGAAGGTCGCCGCACTGTTTTCGATCGTCTACCTAAGATCCGTGGTTCTCGTTGGATTTCAGTTGGCCGTCTTGATGCAAACACATCGGGTCTTTTGCTTTTCACTACTGATGGTGAACTTGCAAACCGCCTAATGCACCCAAGCCGTCAGGTTGAGCGTGAGTACCTAGTACGTGTGTTTGGTGAAGTGACTGAGCAAAAAGTTAAGAACGTGACTCGTGGCGTTCAACTTGAAGATGGTATGGCTCGTTTCGAAGACGTGGTTTACGCTGGCGGTGAAGGTATGAACCATACTTTCTACGTAGCGATTAACGAAGGTCGTAACCGTGAGGTTCGTCGTCTTTGGGAATCACAAGAAACAACAGTAAGCCGTCTGAAACGTGTACGTTACGGTGATATCTACCTTGATAAGAAACTGCCTCGTGGCGGTTGGAAAGAGCTAGATCTTCAAGAAGTAAACTACTTGCGTGAGCTTGTTGAACTTCAGCCAGAAAAAGAGACACTGTTGGATCTTGATCCTGCAAACACTTCTCGTAAGCGTGAGCGTTCTCGTAGCCAAAAAATTCGTCGTGCTGTTAAGCGTCACGAAGAGCGTGCAAATGCTCCTAAAGGCCGTAGCAACCAGACTAAGCGTAAGAAGCCTGCTACTCGCGGAACTACAACACCTGATTCAGGTCGTAGTGCTCCAGCGACCAATGGCAAGCCTCAGGCTACCAAAAAGCCTAAACTGAACAACGGACGCCCGGCTAAACCGGCTAAGCCAAGATCACGTAAGTAATTACACCAGTAGTTGCTACAGTTCTTAAGCTTAAAGCTTAATCCAACGTTTCGAATACTAAAAAACCTGCTAACTTAGCAGGTTTTTTTTCGTCTTGAATATGGCGCAGTTCAAATCATGTGGAAGTGCTTACCAAGTAGAAACGATTAACTAGGTAGAAGTGCTTCACTAGCTAGGGTGACTAGCTATGGACTACGATTGGTTTTAGGTCACTTTCAAATGATTAGAAAAATTATCACCCTTCGCCATGCGGTCATACAAAATGACATTGACCGCAGCAGCAAGGTTCATGCAGCCATTAGTCGGAACGTAGATGGTTTCACGACAGAAGTCCGTGATCTCTTTTTTCAGAGTCCCATCTTCAGGGCCGAAGATATAAAAAGCACGAGGTGGGTGCTTATAATCAGGCAGAGGCTTAGCGCCTTCTATCAAATCAACCGCGATTGGTACGCAGCCAACTGGAATAATGTCTTTCAGGTCTTCAACACCAATTAATGGTAGCTCAAGGTGCTTTTCTTTGGTGTCGGTATGAAACTGTCGAGCGTGGTCATAACGGGTGCCAGTATAAAATACAGAGTTTGCTCCGTAGCAACCAGCCGCTCGCATAACTGAGCCAACATTTTCAGGTGTTTTGGGATTTACTAATCCAACACAGGCATAGCCTTTGGATAGGGTATCTGTCTTTGCTTTGGTCATAATTTTGTAGAGTTGCAGTTTGGTAAAGTGATGAGGCTATGAAGTCGTAAGAAAACCAGCTCAGTACTCTGAGCTGGTTTAAGAAGAGCCTAGTCGCGTTTCCACAACATGTGACAGAACTTGTGTTCAGGGTCACGGCTGATCAGTAGACGAGCGAATACGTCATCTAAGACATCATCAGCTTCATTTACAAGACCAATGCGTACTTCAGCGTAGATCTCTTTGTCGACTTCAAAGCCAACATGTTCAACCCAATCGTCACCAGTTTCAACAAGTTCTGCAGCGCCACGATCTTCAAACTGAGCCGTGAATAAGATCACGTCTGCAGGTTCAAGGTTGTCAGCAGCCATCTCTAGAAAGATGTCGTATGCAGTGTCAATTGCATCGTCGTAAGACATTAGGTCGTTAGCTTCGGTCATAATCAGTATCTTAGCTTGCGCGGTTCATGTATTTACGTTCAGCTGTGTTCACAACAACTTTGTCGCCAGTTGCAATGTACTCAGGAACTTGAACAGTAAGGCCTGTAGACAGACGAGCTGGTTTAGTACGAGCTGAAGCAGATGCACCTTTGATTGAAGGGTCTGTCTCTTCGATTACTAGCTCAACTGAAGTTGGTAGCTCAAGAGTCGCCGCAGTACCGTCGATAAGAATCGCGTACATACCTTGCGTATCTTCGTTGATGAACAGCAGTTCGTCTTCGATCATTTCACCGTTGAAGATGAATTGTGTGTAATCTTCGTTATCCATGAAGATGTACTCGTTGCCATCAACGTAAGAGAACATCACTGCACGCTTAGTTACGTCGATCGTTTCAACGATTTCGTCAGCCTTGTGACGAACTTCTGTTTTAACGCCAGTTGCTACATCGTGACCACGGAAGCGGTAAATCTTTTGACCGCCACGGCCACCTGGTGTTGTTACTTCGATATCTTTAACTAGTACTGTTTTGCCATCAACATTGATCGCAAAACCTTTTTTAATCTCACTTGCTCTAGGCATTTTGTGTTTGTCCTTATTGGGTCTATCCGGTGATTATATCTCGTAGACGCTATAAATAGGAATAGCTTGAATCATAAAGTCACCTAAGCGATCATAGAGAGACAGTTAAATCATTATTTTATTTACCGAAACGACCTATGCAGCTATCTGTTATTGACCCAACACAGCCATTTCAACCCGAATTTCAACCTGTGGTTAACGATCTGATTACCTTTCTAAAAGGTGGATTAGGTTCTAATCTGCACAGTGTCTATGTTTATGGCAGTGTGGCACGCAAACAAGCCGTTGTCGGTCGCTCGAATCTAGATGTGGTTGTGGTTACCCATCGTCCTTTCCCAGATCAACGAACCACGCTGCTGAATACGATCAAATGGCGCTTCCAAAAGAGCTTCCCTCAGGTCACTCAAGTGGCGATCAAAACCACCTTGGTGAGCGAGATAGTTGATTTCGACAATATCTTTACGTGGGGCTTCATGCTTAAGCATTTAGCTGTGTGTGTGCATGGTGAAGATTTATCAGACTGCTATGGCGATTTCGAAACGAGTTGGGAAATTGCTAAGCATTGGAATATGGATGCGGAAAATTGGTTAGCGGTTTATCGTAATAAGATTGCCCGAGCAACAACGCCTGAGCAACAAGTCGCCGCGCAGGTGATTATTGCCAAGAAGCTTCTGCGAGCCAGTTATTCTTTGGTTATGTACCGAGACAAGAACTGGTTCGATGCGCCTATGGAGTGCGGTCAACAGTTCTTGAGATATCATCCAGAGAAAGAAGTCGAGATTCAAAGATTGGGTATTTTGCTGTCTGGGCGTGCGATTCCTAAACGTTCAGTAATAGGGATTCTTGATGGCTTTGGTGAATGGCTGGTTAAGCAGTATCAGAAAACTGAGTTTCGAATCGGATAGGGGGTCGTAAGCTATCAAGATCGTAAGCTATCCATTGATATGAAAAAGCAGAGCGAGTTAAGAACTCCTCTGCTTTTTTCGTTTTGATGTCCGGTTCGAGTTTTAATAGATATCTCGAGTCTAATGTCGCCTCGAAAAGAGAATTAAATCTAGAACAGGCCTAGTTGCTGCCCGCTAACTCTTTCAAAATCTAAACCAATGAAGGGCAAAATCGCTTCTGCGACCGGTTTAATCTGCTTGTCGATGTAATGTTGATAATCGATGCCACTCTTTAAGTACTCCTTGGGCTCAGGGCCACTCAGCGTAATCAAATATTCAATACGTCCTTTGTTTTGGTATTGAAGTGGGCGACCGAGCTGAGCATTGATCTCATCGGCTAATCTTGCTGCGCGAACCTGTGGCGGAATGTTCTTCTGGTATTCATGCAATTTACGGCGCAAGCGCTTTTGATAAACCAGTAGGTCATCGTGTTTGCCTGCGGATGTTTCATCGACAAACTGTCTAACATAATCACTTGGATCTTGGTCGTGAAAGACCATCTCATACAAGGTTTGTTGGAACTGTTGTGCGAGAGGCGTCCAATCGGTTCGTGCACT
This sequence comes from Vibrio sp. 10N.286.46.A8, assembly GCF_041470165.1. Taxonomy (NCBI): domain Bacteria; kingdom Pseudomonadati; phylum Pseudomonadota; class Gammaproteobacteria; order Vibrionales; family Vibrionaceae; genus Vibrio; species Vibrio sp. 10N.286.46.A8. Next base: position 5,932 of record NZ_JBFRLX010000165.1, on the reverse strand, counting down.
TTCAAGGCCTTTAAAAATGATCTTCTCTTGGTCACCTTGATTGATTAAGCCTGCATAACGTTTCTTCGATCCTGTCTCAGAGCCCCGAATTGTCGGCATTAGAAACTTGCGGTAATGGGTCTCGTATTCCAATTCAAGTATCGAGGTGAGGTTGTAGACCTCTTTCAGGTGATTCGTCCACCAGTCGTTGATGTAAGCCACAAGAGAGTGACCAATCTCGTCTGCTTGTTCTTGCTCAAAACTGCCATTAAGAGACACGAAAGTTGAATCGGTATCTCCGTAAATTACTTGATACCCTTTATCTTCGATCAGAACCTTGGTTTGCTTCATGATCTCATGACCACGCATGGTGATCGATGACGCCAATCGAGTATCAAAGAAACGACAACCAGAAGAACCCAGCACACCATAGAAAGAGTTCATGATGATCTTAATCGCCTGAGAAAAAGCTTTCTCGTTATTTTTCTTTGCGACATCACGCGCTGCCCAGAGATTTTCGATCATCTGTGGTAGAAAGTGCTTAGAGCGGTGGAATTGACCGCCACGAAACCCAGCCACTGCTTGGTCTTCTTCAGAGCCTAACTCTAACTTTAGTCCTTCAATTAACCCCATCGGGTCAATTAAGAAAGAACGAATGATCGATGGGTAAAGGCTCTTAAAATCGAGTACCAACACAGAGTCATAAAGGTTGGGAATCGAATCCATCACATAACCACCGGGGCTAGCGATCCAGTTCTCAGGCTCTAAGTTCGGCGCGACGTAACCCGCTCGGTGTATCTGAGGCATGTATAAGTTAGTAAAAGCAGCGACAGAGCCGCCAACGCGATCAAGTTCAACACCAGTTAAGCGAGAACGTTCAATAGCAAAATCGAGTAGGTGAGTGTGTTCGAAGATTCGGTTTACTAGCACACAGTCTTGAAGGTTGTACTTGGCAAGTGAAGGTTTATCGAACTTAAACATTCGATTGATTTCATCCATGCGGTCATGAACATTATGAATGTCTTTGCCTTCGCCCAGTAACTCTTGTGACACGGACTCAAGAGACCATGACCTGAAATGGTAGGTTGCTGTTTTAAGCATATCGATACCATCTAAGACCACGCGACCAGGAATGGTAATGAACCCCTGCTGGTTTTGTGCGGAGCTGCGAAAGAAGCTCGGTTGATTGTCGCGACCAATACTGAGTTTCACTTCGTTCCATTCTGAACGTTTGTGCAGCAGCCTAAAGTCGAAATCAATGACATTCCAACCGATGATGATGTCCGGGTCAAACTCGGAGAACCACGCAATCATAGCTTCAAGCAGCGCTTTCTCGTTGGTAACCCATTGGATATTGGTATCTGCTTCTTGTGGATCGCCAATCATTATCACTCGGCTATCCATTGGACTGTCTAGGCCGATGGAATAAAGCACACCTTTTTCCGAACACTCAATATCAAGCGAAACCACAGACAAGTTTGGCAAGTAATCGCCAGCTCGGCATTTTGCGTTCGATACTCTGCGATGCTGTCTTTTTGAAGTGATAGTGCCTGTGAATTCGATACTGCCCTTGATAAAGCGTTCCATCAAGAAACGATCGGCGAGTCGAATATCGCTTTCAAAGGTTTGGATTTCTTCACCGTTAAAGGCTTGAGCTAACCCGAAGCTGCTTCTCGATAAGGAAGTGTAACAAGCGGCTAAAGGGGTTTGGTCAAATGTCGCCAACTCTAAAGGCTTAAACTGACAATCTATGGCCTCTTTATCGGCAATAGATTGGCACGTTTCGATATCAGATTGAGCAACAAAAAAGACAGGCTTTTCATTTTGAATTGTCAGTAGAGTAGGGCCTTGAGGGGTGCTTAACCACAAGTCGATTTGTGTGCGCCCTGAAAAGTCTCTTGCTTGTCTTGTGAGTACAAAGCCTTGCTGAATATCCAATGTAGTAACCTATTGAAATTGGGAATCGAATACTACCACCTAGCGACCCTCAGCGCATAACCGGCAGCAAAAATACTAACTAAATTCTAGTTAACAGAGGCAAATAACGGGACTCTATAAGCAAATAAGTGAAATTGTCGCGAATGGCTATTCAATGGTATTGAAAATATCTTTATCTTGTGTAATTTTATTGGGTGTTGTTTTAACTGGTTGATTTTTAGAAAAAGCTTGTTGTTTTAGTTGGCTTGTTTGTTAATAAGTACTTGCTAAAGTTCGTGTTTCAGCACATATTCAACAGAGCTTTTTTTTAGTAATTAAGTTAAGATATACTCAATGCTGCGATTCACTGTTCCTTTGTTCAATTGTTTCAAACAGATGAAATGACACAGTGGTTGCAGAGCCAATTAATAGTGTGGAGATACAAGTTTGATAAATGTTTTCCTTGTAGATGATCACGAGCTGGTTCGCACAGGGATACGACGTATTATTGAAGACGTCCGTGGAATGAACGTAGCAGGGGAAGCTGAAAGCGGTGAAGATGCTGCAAAATGGTGTCGTACTAACAATACTGACGTTATTTTGATGGATATGAATATGCCTGGTATTGGTGGCTTAGAAGCAACCAAGAAAATCTTGCGTTTCAACCCTGATGTTAAAATCATCGTTTTAACTGTTCATACGGAAAATCCGTTTCCAACTAAAGTGATGCAAGCTGGAGCTGCTGGTTACCTTACTAAAGGGGCAGGTCCGGATGAAATGGTAAATGCAATTCGAGTGGTTAATAGTGGCCAACGATACATTTCGCCAGAAATTGCGCAGCAGATGGCTTTGAGCCAATTCTCGCCTGCGTCTGAAAATCCATTCGCAGACTTATCTGAACGTGAACTTCAAATCATGATGATGATTACCAAAGGTCAGAAAGTGACGGATATTTCAGAACAACTCAATCTAAGTCCTAAAACAGTCAACAGTTACCGCTACCGCTTGTTCAGTAAGCTGGATATCAGTGGCGATGTAGAGCTGACGCATTTAGCGATTAGACATGGAATGTTAGACACTGAGACCCTTTAACACTGAGATCGTATAGTGACCAACTTGTTTGACTCAGTCTCATTCCTCAAGACAGTAACAGAGCAGCCCGGCGTTTATCGAATGTATAACGCCGAGGCTGTTGTTATTTACGTCGGTAAAGCTAAGAACCTCAAAAAACGCCTTTCCAGTTATTTCCGTAAAAAAGTCGACAGTGAAAAAACACGCGCTTTAGTCAGCAATATTGACAAGATCGATGTCACTGTAACGCACACGGAAACAGAAGCGCTCATCCTTGAGCATAACTACATCAAGCAGTACTTGCCTAAATACAACGTACTTTTGCGTGATGATAAGTCGTACCCTTATATTTTTATTAGCGGTCACAAGCATCCTCGTTTGTCGATGCATCGTGGTGCTAAAAAGAAAAAGGGCGAATACTTTGGTCCTTACCCTGATTCCGGCGCTGTGCGTGAGACGTTGCACCTAATACAAAAAATCTTTCCTGCTCGCCAGTGTGAAGATACGGTTTATGCCAACAGAACGCGCCCGTGTTTGATGTATCAGATTGGCCGTTGTGCTGCGCCATGTGTCAGCTCAATCATCTCTGATGAAGAGTACAGTGAACTTATCGACTACGTTCGTCTGTTCTTGCAAGGGAAGGACAGGTTAGTCCTTGAGACGCTCATCGAAAAGATGGACACAGCAAGCCGAGAGCTTCGCTTTGAGCAAGCTGCCGCGTTCCGTGACCAAATCCAAGCGATTCGACGCGTGCAAGAACAACAATATGTATCCGACGATTCAATGGAAGATATGGACGTGTTGGGCTTTGCTCAAGAGAATGGCGTAGCGTGTATTCATATCTTGATGATTCGCCAAGGCAAGGTTTTAGGCAGTAGAAGCCATTTCCCGAAAATTCCCAACAATACGGTGCGAGAAGAGGTTTTTTCGAGCTTTTTAAGCCAATACTATCTTGCGCATAATGAAGCGAGAACCATCCCAACTCGTTTGATTCTCAATGCCGATTTGATGGAAGATATCACACCGATTCAAGAAGCCTTGTGTGAAGTGGCGGGTCGTAAGATTCACTTCAATACCTACCCTTCAGGTACTCGAGGTCGTTACCTTAAACTCTCGAATACCAATGCATTGACGGCTATTACCACCAAAATTAATCACAAGATGACCATCAACCAGCGCTTTAAAGAGCTTCAAGAAGTGTTGTCGATGGATGTGATTAAACGGATGGAATGTTTTGATATCAGTCATACCATGGGTGAAAGTACGATAGCGTCTTGTGTGGTGTTCAATCAGGAAGGCCCTGTTAAGCCGGAATACCGCCGTTACAACATCACTGGCATTACCGGTGGTGATGATTACGCGGCAATGGCTCAGGCGCTTGAGAGGCGTTACTCGAAGCAACTTGATGTCGATAAGATCCCAGACATCATTTTTATCGACGGTGGTAAAGGTCAGCTCAACCGCGCTCATGAGATCATTTCTCAATATTGGGGTGATTGGCCATTTCGACCAAGAATGATGGGTATAGCCAAAGGGGTTACGCGTAAACCGGGTTTAGAAACCTTGGTGACTCTTGAAGGCGAAGAGTTCAATTTACCCAGTGATGCGCCAGCGCTACACCTTATCCAACATATTCGTGACGAAAGCCATAATCATGCTATTGCCGGGCACAGAGCAAAACGTGGTAAAACGCGTAGAACCAGTGCACTTGAAGGAATTGAAGGGGTAGGGCCTAAGCGTCGTCAATCTTTGTTGAAATATATGGGTGGCTTACAAGAACTTAAGCGTGCAACTGTCGAAGAAATAGCCAAAGTGCCGGGCATTAGTCATTCTTTGGCAGAAAACATTTATCAAGCATTGAAACAATAGTAAAAATCCCGCACCATTAAAGCGCAATTGATAAGAGCCTAATAATATGCGTTTGAATATACCTAACATTTTGTCCTTACTGAGACTATTTTTAATCCCAGTATTCGTTGTTGTTTTTTACCTACCTTATGAATGGGCTCCTTTTGCTGCTGCAATGGTGTTTTGGGTAGCGGGTTTTACTGACTGGCTAGATGGCATGCTGGCTCGTAAACTAGGACAAACGTCTCGCTTTGGTGCCTTTATTGACCCAGTGGCGGATAAAGTGCTCGTTGCTACTGCTCTTATCTTAGTTACCGAGCATTATCACTCGATCTGGGTGACTATTCCTGCTGTGACCATGATTGGTCGTGAAATTATCATCTCGGCGCTTCGTGAATGGATGGCTGAAATCGGCAAACGTGCAAGCGTTGCGGTATCTTGGGTTGGTAAAGTAAAAACCGTTTCTCAGATGTTCGCTCTTTGGGTACTTATCTGGCGATACGACGACTGGATGGTTTGGGTGGGTTACATTGCACTCTATGTTGCAACCGTTCTTACTTACTGGTCAATGGCGCAATACTTGATGGCCGCCAAAGATGATTTGTTAGACGAAAAACACCATTGATGAAGAAGCGAGCTGAGGCTCGCTTTTTTGATCTTTAACCTAAGGTTAAATTATCAATAGTGGATATCTAATGTGATATAGATCTCCTTTGAATAGCCTGTCCACAAAGTGCTTTGCACACAAAGTCAGCTATTTAGCCTGTTTCGTATAAAATCTATTCAAACGAATTAAAAATACAAAAATAATATTGACTCAAACGCTCGAATCCGTAGAATGCATCCCGTACCCAAGAGGATGGCAATAAGCGATTCGATTGGAGTTACTAAGGCGCCTTGGCAGAGTGGCTATGCAGCGGATTGCAAATCCGTGGACCTCGGTTCGACTCCGGGAGGCGCCTCCATTATCTCTTTCGTAGAGTAATGAAAATGCGATACTAGCTCAGTTGGTAGAGCGCAACCTTGCCAAGGTTGAGGTCATCGGTTCGAACCCGATGTATCGCTCCAAAATTTGTAATGTTGATTGGCGTCAGCATTAAGATGGTGTTTTACTTTT
>NZ_JBFRLX010000164.1:0-5276 GCF_041470165.1 Vibrio sp. 10N.286.46.A8 | reverse complement strand
CTATCTCCCTAATCTGAACGATGAACAAGGTCCAAATATTCATCTTGTTTATTAATAATTTTCATCTTTAATAATCTAACCGCTAATTTATTAAATCCATCTGGACATCCAGACGTTTACAAATGAAAGAAAACACCGTAGGGTGATTATTAAGAAATATTGAATTAGCTTAGGGAATATGAGGAATACTCATGATAGAGCTTAAACACCTTCGAACATTGACCACCTTGAGAGACAGCGGCTCGCTAACCGCGACTGCAACTTCTCTTCATCTGACTCAGTCGGCACTTTCTCACCAGTTGAAAGACCTTGAGGCTCGAATTGGCGGTCAGCTTTTTTTGCGTAAAACAAGGCCGGTTAAATTTACCTCGGAAGGCGAAATCTTGTTAAAACTGGCTGATGAGATACAGCCACAAATCGCCAAAGCTGAAAACGAACTCGCAAGCCTAAAAGAAGATGTGAATGGTCGATTGCACATGGCGATCGAGTGTCACTCATGCTTCCAATGGTTAATGCCCGCTTTGAAGGAGTACCAAGTTGCTTGGCCAAGTGTAACCCTTGATTTCTCGTCAGGGTTTGGCTTTGAACCCCTACCCGCACTAATGGCAGGCGAACTCGACTTGGTGATCACATCAGACATTCAGCCTCGCTCTGAGGTTCACTACGAACCTCTCTTTGATTTTGAGATGCGTTTGATCACTGCAATCAACTCACCTTTGGCAGAAAAACAGAGCATAGAACCGCAAGATCTTAGCGATATAACCATGCTCTCTTATCCGGTTCAAAAACAGCGTCTCGATGTAGTGAAACACTTTTTGCAACCAGCAGGCGTTGAACCAAAGAAATGGAAACAAGCAGACAACACATTGATGTTAGTGCAAATGGTATCGGCAGGCTTAGGGGTTGCTGCGTTGCCAAATTGGGCAATCAGTGAATTTTCGAGACAAGGGTTAATCGCCAGTAAACCATTGGGTAACGGGCTTTCAAGAAGGTTGTTCGCAGCGGTAAGAAACTCAGAAAAAGACAAACGTTACCTACAAGCTTTCTTTAGCACGGCAAGACAGCAAAGTAAGAGTCACCTAGATGGCATTGAGGTCGTTTAAGAGACTCGTTGTTGGGTTAGTTTATGCCTGCGTTGAACCTGATAGATATGCGCCAGAAACAAAAAAAGTCACAGATTATCTGTGACTTTTTTATTGCCAATACCGACAACAGGTAATGAGTGTTAATCCACGATAGAAGAAACTCTCATTGTGAGCTTATCTTGAGTAAGACTTGAATTGATTAGTCAGTGGGTCGTATTGATAGCCCAACATATCAAGCTTGCCCACGACACTTTCTATATCCATTTCATACATACTGATCAGCTCTTCAAAGCTATCGCATTCTAAGCGAAGTTTTTCATTCACGATTCCCAGCAAAATAATGCTATCGAAACCTTTGACGTTGCTTAAATCCATCCCGTACTCCTAACGAACACACCGACTAGATTTAAGTTTAGAACGCTTACCAACACCCCGCTAAAAAACAGATCACACTTTTTCGATTCAACACCGAAAGGCTTGTGAGATCAGTAACCGCCTACATCGCCCAAACTGGCGTTAAACCAACAGCCGCCGCCAATAACATCAACAATGAAATAGTCAGCTGAAGCTTTTCAGGGGTTTTAACGAACAATAAATGCCAACACCACACCACGATAGCAGAGATTAGCAAAGCAAAGCTAAACAGCAGAGTTGAAATCATTGGCTCTAATTGAGCTTCAGACAGAGAGTAAACATTTATGACCGTCGCCAAAACCACCAACATCCCCGTCAGCACACCAACAACGGGCAGAACACGGTGAAAAGCCTGTAAGCGTGTTCTTGCAATCGTCAGCAGTAAATGACCAAACGCTGCCCCCAATAAAACCACGAGTAATAAAGTGCTAATAATACCGACTGTGGTTGCTTGCTCCGTCGCTTGTATAGCAACGTATGACAGTGCTAAACCACAAGCTAAATACATCACCCAAATAGGGCCAGAATCTCGAGTCTTCTTGGTTTGAACTTGAGAATAGAAATAAAAGATCGCGAACACGACAAGAAATGCTTCAATTCTTAATGAGGCAACGGCAAGCCAAAGCACGCCAATTGCAGGCAACATCTTGTGAATGCGGCCACGTTGTCCCGGGCAAATATCCCCTTTCACTAAGATGAGGGTTAAGATCAGTTGGGCTCCTAATAGCATCGGAGCAAATTGTACTAATAACGTTTCGACCATTGTGGATCTACTTCTTCAAACTTATTTTCGCGAATAATATCAAAAACTGGTGCGAACACTAATCAAAATCATAAATTAGAGACGAGATTCAAGGCTTCAACTATGCTGATGTATGGCTCTTCTGTCGCCATTTACCGTAAAAATACGAAAGACATCAAAACTAACAGGGGCATGTTCTACTGGCTAGTCTAGGCTCATGCCGCTATAATTCCCGCCTCAAAAATCAGAGGTTGAAATATGTACAGCGATATCACTCCTATTCACGAACACAAAAAATACTGGGCCGAGTGCTACGGAACTGCACCCTTTTTGCCTACCAGTAGAAAGGAGATGGATGCTCTTGGATGGGATAGCTGTGACATTATTATTGTAACTGGTGACGCTTATGTCGATCACCCGAGCTTTGGCATGGCTATCATTGGCCGTTTGCTTGAAGCTCAAGGATTCCGCGTGGGCATTATTGCGCAACCAAAGTGGGACAATAAAGACGCCTTCATGAAGCTAGGTAAACCTAACCTATTCTTCGGCATTACAGCGGGTAACATGGACTCCATGATCAACCGCTACACCTCTGATCGCAAATTACGTCACGATGATGCTTATACGCCAAACAACGAAGGTGGCAAGCGTCCTGACCGTGCAACTCTAGTTTATTCCCAACGTTGTCGCGAAGCCTACAAAGGCACGCCAATCGTTCTTGGTGGTATCGAAGCAAGTTTGCGCCGTGTGGCTCACTACGACTACTGGTCAGATAAAGTTCGTCGCTCTGTATTGTTTGACGCAAAAGCAGATATTCTTCTTTTTGGTAACGCTGAGCGTGCACTGGTTGAAGTGGCACACCGCATTGCCGATGGCGAAGACATGTCTACGCTGACCAATATCCGCGGTACTGCTATCAACTTGCCTGCAGCGCCTGAAGGTTACAAAATTATTGATTCTTCTCGTATCGAAAAACCGAACAAAGCCTACGTTCCGGTTAACCCGTACGAAGTAGAAACGCAATGTGATACCAAGAAAGATGAAAAAGAAGAAGTAAAGGCGCAGCCAATTACTATTCGTCCTTCTCGTCACGATGCAAAAACAACCGCGGTTCGTATCCCTGGTTTCGAAAAGCTCAATAACGACCGTATTCTTTACGCTCACGCTAGCCGTATTCTGCACCTAGAGACTAACCCGTATTCAGGTCGTGCTCTTATTCAACGTCACGGTGACCGCGAACTATGGGTAAACCAAGCGCCAATTCCTCTTGCAACTGAAGAGATGGATTACGTGTTTGGCCTTGCGTACAAGCGTGTTCCGCACCCTATGTATGGCAAAGCAAAGATCCCTGCATACGACATGATTAAAACTTCGGTTAACATCATGCGTGGTTGTTTTGGTGGTTGTTCTTTCTGTTCAATCACAGAGCACGAAGGTCGTATCATTCAGAACCGTTCGAAAGAATCGATCTTGGATGAAATCGAAGACATTAAAGATAAAGTACCTGGCTTTACCGGTACGATTTCTGATTTGGGCGGCCCAACGGCGAACATGTACCGTTTAGGTTGTTCAGATCCAAAAGCTGAAATTAACTGTCGTCGTCCATCATGTGTGTTCCCGAAAATCTGTGAAAAGCTAAACACAGACCATCAACACACCATTGACCTGTACCGCTCTGCGAGAAAAGTACCGGGCGTTAAGAAGATCATGATCGCTTCTGGAGTACGTTACGACCTAGCGATTGAATCTCCAGAATACGTACGTGAGCTTGTGACTCACCACGTTGGTGGCTACTTGAAGATTGCTCCAGAGCATACTGAAAAAGGCCCTCTGGATCTGATGATGAAGCCAGGCATGGGCACGTACGATCGTTTCAAAGAGATGTTCGAGAAATACAGCGCTGAAGCCGGTAAGAAACAGTACCTAATTCCTTACTTCATCTCTGCTCACCCGGGCACAGAAGATGAAGACATGCTTAACCTTGCAATGTGGCTGAAAAAGCACAACTACGAGTGTGACCAAGTACAGAACTTCTATCCATCGCCAATGTGTAATGCAACGTCGATGTACTACTCAGAGACCAACCCTCTGAAACGCGTGAAATATAAGAAGCGTGAAGATGTTCCTGTACCGAAAGGTGATCGTCAACGTCGTCTGCATAAAGCGCTGCTTCGTTACCACGATCCTGAAAACTGGAAGATCATCCGTGAAGCGCTGATCAGCATGGGTAAAAAGCACCTAATTGGTGACAAAGCAAACTGTCTAGTACCAGAAGAAGATTTTGAAGCTCAGACACCGGCGCAGCGTCGTAAGTCTGGTCGTCACGGCTCACAGCGCTTTGCGACTAAGCACAGTAAGTCTCAACCAGGTCTTGGTGGCGAAAGCCCACGTAGCCATTCTAAGCCTGGCGGCAATAAGCCTAAACCGGGTGGTAAGAAGCCAACAGGTAGCCAAAGCAACGGCAATCAGGGCAACGGGAAGCAGAACGGTAATGGTAATAAACCAGCGACTGGCTTCATCAAAAAAGCCCCTGCTAGTCAGCAATCTCAAGGCAATGGCGGCGGGAATGGCAAGTCAAACCGTAACAAAGCGGGTAATGGTCAAGGTGGTAAACCTGTGAGTAACGGCAAGAATCGCCAACGCGCAGCACAACGTTAAGACAGCAACCCATTGACTTCGCTATGGTAAAAACACAAAGCGCAGCTTTTTAGCTGCGCTTTTTTGTGCCCGTTGCCAATGGCTAGCTCCTTAGCCACGTAAATACTTAGATACCAAGGGGGGTTACCTACTTATCTAACGCGTAAACACCCAATACTGGCTAAATAGGTAATTGGTGACCATTCCGACAAGAGTCCCCACTGCCATTGCGATAAAAACAGCTCCGATAAAGGTAGGAAGCAATTCCGTCATCAGCTTAAAGCACAGCAAATTAGGTACCGCTGATATTGATGCGGTAAACATGAACTTTTGCCACTGAATCAGCTTCTCAGACCAATGACCTCGCCCTTTATATTCAAAAGTCAGTATACGATTAC
>NZ_JBFRLX010000163.1:0-16602 GCF_041470165.1 Vibrio sp. 10N.286.46.A8 | reverse complement strand
ATGGTGAGATCAATACCATCGAAGGTAACCGTCAGTGGGCTAAAGCTCGTGCCTATAAATTCTCTTCACCACTGCTGCCCGATTTACAAACGGCCGCACCCTTTGTGAATGAGACAGGCTCAGATTCATCAAGCCTAGATAACATGCTCGATCTATTCCTTGCCGGTGGTATGGATGTGTTCCGAGCGATGCGTATGCTTGTGCCGCCCGCTTGGCAAAACCACCCAGATATGGACCCAGAGCTTCGTGCCTTTTACGATTTCAACTCAAAACACATGGAACCGTGGGATGGCCCTGCCGGTATCGTACTGTCTGACGGCCGTTATGCTGCATGTAACCTCGACAGAAACGGCTTACGCCCTGCTCGCTATGTGATCACAAAAGACAACCTAATCACCTTGGCATCTGAAGTCGGTATCTGGAATTATGCGCCAGACGAAGTGGCAGAGAAAGGACGTGTTGGCCCTGGTGAATTACTCGTTATTGATACGCGTCGCGGTAAGCTATGGCAGTCGAACGAGATCGACAATGATCTTAAAGGCCGTCACCCATATAAAGAGTGGATGGATAAGAACGTTCACAAATTAACACCGTTTTCCGCACTAGCAGATGACCAAGTCGGTAAGCGTAATTTTGATGATGACACCCTAAAGACCTATCAAAAACAGTTTGCAATGAGCAACGAAGAGTCAGACCAAGTACTGCGTGTACTCGGTGACATGGGACAAGAAGCGGTCGGTTCTATGGGCGACGATACGCCAATGGCAGTGCTGTCTTCTAAAGAGCGCCTAATCACCGACTATTTCCGTCAGAAGTTTGCTCAAGTCACCAACCCACCGATTGATCCTTTGCGTGAAAAACACGTTATGTCTCTGGCAACCAGTATCGGCCAAGAGATGAATGTGTTCTGTGAAACCGATGGGCATGCTTACCGTGTGACGTTTGATTCACCCGTTCTGCTTTATTCTGATATGCAGCAACTTCTGCAATTAAATCAAAAGCATTATGGCCATACGATTCTTAGCATGCACTATGACCCAGCAGAAAAAGATCTCGAACAAGCCATCAATGACTTGTGTGATCGTGCGGTTCAAGATGTACGTGACGGCGCCGTTTTGGTTGTGCTTTCAGACAAAGGTTTAGAGAAAGGTAAGCTACCCGTTCCAGCAGCTATGGCTGTCGGTGCGGTGCAAACTCGACTCGCAGACACCAACCTACGTTGTGATGCTAACATCGTGGTTGAAACAGCAACTGCACGCGACCCACATCAATTTGCCGTACTGCTTGGCTTCGGCGCAACCGCGGTTTACCCGTATCTCGCTTATGAAGCTCTGGGCAAAATGTTGGACGATGGTTCATTAGATAAAGACTATCGCACTGCATTACAAAATTACCAAAACGGCATCAACAAAGGCCTGTATAAGATCATGTCGAAGATGGGTATCTCGACGATTGCTTCGTATCGCTGCTCGCAGTTATTTGAGGCGGTCGGTTTGCATACCGATGTCGTTGATTTGTGTTTCCGTGGCGTAACGACTCGTATCCAAGGCGCTAGCTTTAGCGACTTCCAACAAGATATCTATAATCTATCTGGCAAAGCATGGACTAAGCGTAAACCACTGGAACATGGTGGCTTACTCAAATACGTACATGGCGGCGAATACCACGCGTACAACCCAGACGTAGTCAGCACCTTACAAACCGCAGTAAAGACAGGTGAAACATCGGATTATCAATCTTTTGCGAAGCAAGTTAATGCTCGTCCTGCTGCTATGCTGCGCGACTTAATGAGCCTCAAAAAAGCCGATCAACCTCTACCTCTAGAACAAGTCGAGCCAAGTAGCGATCTCTTTAAGCGCTTCGACTCTGCGGCAATGTCGATTGGTGCCTTGAGCCCAGAAGCTCATGAAGCATTAGCAATGGCGATGAACCGCTTAGGTGGTTATTCTAACTCTGGTGAAGGCGGTGAAGATCCACGACGCTTTGGGACAGATCGTAACTCGCGTATCAAACAGATAGCATCCGGTCGTTTTGGTGTGACGCCACATTACTTAACCAATGCGGATGTTCTACAAATCAAAGTCGCACAAGGTGCGAAACCAGGAGAAGGCGGTCAACTACCGGGTCATAAAGTCACGGCAGAAATCGCTAAGCTGAGATACTCAGTTCAAGGCGTGACTCTGATCTCTCCTCCTCCACATCACGATATTTATTCTATCGAAGATCTGGCGCAGCTGATTTTCGACCTTAAGCAAGTTAACCCTAAAGCCTTGGTTTCAGTAAAGTTAGTCTCTGAACCGGGTGTAGGCACCATTGCCACAGGTGTAGCGAAAGCTTATGCCGACTTGATTACGATCTCCGGTTACGACGGTGGTACCGCGGCAAGCCCGCTGACTTCAGTGAAATACGCAGGTTGTCCTTGGGAGCTTGGCTTAGCCGAAACTCAACAAGCACTCGTCGCCAACGGACTTCGTCATAAGATCCGCCTGCAAGTCGATGGTGGTCTGAAAACCGGCCTCGATGTTATCAAGGGCGCGATTTTAGGCGCTGAAAGCTTTGGTTTTGGTACTGCACCAATGGTCGCAATGGGTTGTAAGTTCTTAAGAATTTGTCACCTAAATAACTGTGCGACAGGTGTGGCGACTCAAGATGAAACCCTACGCCGCGAATACTTCAAAGGCCTACCAGACATGGTGGTGAACTACTTTACAGGCCTAGCCGATGAAGTTCGCCAGTACCTTGCAGAACTTGGCGTAGAGAAACTTACTGATCTGATTGGTCGTACTGATTTGCTTGAAACCGTTCAAGGCCTCACGGCGAAACAGAGCAAGCTCGATCTCTCTTCGATATTGGAAGCTCCGGTATCTCCAGGAAGTCACCCACTGTTTTGGACAGAGCCAAACGCACCTTTTGATAAGGCTCAGCTCAACCAACAGATCCTTGATGACGCAATTGATGCGATTGAGAAACGTCAACCCACCAGCCTCTACTACAACGTGATCAATACCGATCGCTCGATTGGTGCTCGTATCTCTGGCGCAATTGCCAAACGTTACGGTAACCAAGGTATGTCAGGTTCACCAATTAAGTTGTATCTCGATGGTACCGCAGGCCAATCCTTTGCGGTTTGGAACGCTGGCGGCGTAGAGCTGTATCTGACGGGTGATGCCAATGACTATGTCGGCAAAGGCATGGCTGGCGGCAAAGTAGTGATCAAACCTCACCAAGGCACAGCCTTTACTTGTAACGAAGCGACCATCATAGGCAACACTTGTCTGTATGGCGCAACCGGAGGCAAGCTATTTGCCGCAGGTACTGCGGGCGAGCGATTTGGCGTGCGTAACTCAGGTACCGTTGCTGTGATTGAAGGTGCGGGTGACAACGCCTGTGAATACATGACTGGCGGTATTGTTGCTATTCTTGGCGCAACTGGCGTCAACTTCGGCGCCGGTATGACAGGTGGTTTTGCTTATGTGATGGATAAGAACGAAGACTTCCAAGGCCGTGTGAACAACGAATCAGTCGAAGCTCTTTCTCTGTCTGATCTATTTATCCACCAAGAACATCTACGCGGCCTGATTGCAGAGCACTTAGAAGAGACTGGCTCAGTACACGCTGAAGCTATTCTGGCGAACTTTGATGAATGGATTCCGAAGTTCTACCTAGTGAAGCCAAAGACGGCGGATCTTAACACCTTGCTCGGTCACCAAAGCCGTAGCTCTGCTGAACTTCGTGTTCAAGCGCAATAATTGGAAGGAGCCAATAATGAGCCAGAATGTATACCAATTTATTGATGTGAATCGCGTAGACCCAGCGAAGAAGCCAATCAAGATACGTAAAATTGAGTTTGTAGAGATCTACGAACCTTTCACTAAGCAACAAGCCAAAGCGCA
Organism: Vibrio sp. 10N.286.46.A8; assembly: GCF_041470165.1. Classification (NCBI taxonomy): domain Bacteria; kingdom Pseudomonadati; phylum Pseudomonadota; class Gammaproteobacteria; order Vibrionales; family Vibrionaceae; genus Vibrio; species Vibrio sp. 10N.286.46.A8. Next base: position 12,709 of record NZ_JBFRLX010000163.1, on the reverse strand, counting down.
AGCTGACCGTTGTTTAGACTGTGGTAACCCTTACTGTGAATGGAAATGTCCAGTTCATAACTACATCCCTCAGTGGCTTAAGCTTGCCAATGAAGGGCGCATTATCGAAGCCGCTGAACTGTCTCACCAAACCAACAGCTTACCTGAGGTGTGTGGACGAGTTTGTCCTCAGGATCGACTGTGCGAAGGATCTTGTACCCTCAATGATGATTTCGGCGCAGTAACCATCGGCAACATTGAAAAATACATCAATGACAAAGCGTTTGAGATGGGCTGGAAACCAGACATGTCTCACGTTGAGTGGACCGACAAAAAGGTCGCTATCATCGGCGCAGGCCCAGCAGGCCTTGCAGCAGCGGATATCTTAGTTCGAAACGGTGTAAAGGCCGTCGTATTTGACCGCTATCCAGAGATCGGAGGCCTGCTGACGTTTGGTATTCCATCGTTCAAACTAGAGAAAGGCATCATGGAAAACCGTCGCCGTATCTTTAGTGGTATGGGTGTCGAATTCAAAATGAATACCGAAGTAGGTAAAGACGTTCAGCTACAACAATTGGTCGATGACTATGATGCCGTTTTCTTAGGCGTCGGTACTTATAAAAACATGCGTGCAGGGTTAGATAATGAAGAAGCACCGGGCGTTTATGATGCCCTACCATTCCTTGTTTCCAATACCTATAAGGTCATGGAGCTGGATAACCCAACGCCATTCATCGACATGAAAGGCAAAGAAGTGGTCGTGCTTGGTGGTGGTGATACTGCGATGGACTGTGTCCGAACATCAATTCGTCAACACGCAGCTAACGTTGTTTGTGCTTACCGCCGAGATGAAGCAAACATGCCAGGCTCTCGTCGTGAGGTGAAGAATGCGCGTGAAGAGGGTGTGAAGTTCAAGTTCAACCTCCAACCTATTGGCTTAGAGCTTAACAGCGCTGGTCATGTGGTTGGCGTTAAATTCGTGAAAACCGCTTTGGGTGAACCTGATGAAGCAGGCCGTCGTCGCCCTGAACCCGTAGAAGGCAGTGAGCATGTTCTTGAGGCTGATGCCGTGATCATGGCATTTGGTTTCCAACCTCATGCAATGGAATGGCTAAAACCATTTGGTGTAGAGCTCGACCAATGGGGGCGCATCAAAGCTCCCGGCAAACAAGAGTTTCAATACCAAACCACCAACAGCAAGATATTTGCCGGTGGCGATGCCGTTCGAGGATCTGATTTAGTGGTGACCGCTATCGATGAAGGCCGTAAAGCCGCAGAAGGGATCTTGGACTACCTAGAAGTGTGATTGGGTTTCCTTTATTACTCAGTTCGTTACTATAAAAAAAGGATCCAATGACGGATCCTTTTTTGAATTAGATACGTTTATCACAAGCATAACGAAAATACGTAAAAAAATCGTAAACAAGCCAATACCGATAACTAGAATTAAAACTAAAACAACGCCATAGGAAACACTATGAAAAAAGCCGCTCTCCTCTCTCTATCTCTTTTGACTTTAACCGCTTGTAGCCAAGGAATCACGGACATGAAAGACAGAACTTCATCACCTTGTGGAGACAAACCAAACTGCGTATCAACTCAAGATGACCGTGAACAGTATACATTGGCCGCGTTTGAGTTATCAGGTTCAGCAAACTTAGATGCGATTGAGCAGGTTGCGCTGACCTTACCAGGAGCGAAAACAGCCAACAAAACCGAAGACTACCTACGTGTTGAATGTACTTCTCGCATCATGCGCTTTGTCGATGATTTAGAGCTTAAGATCACTGATGGCAAACTGATCGTGCGTTCAGAGTCTCGCACTGGCCATTCTGATTTTGGCGTAAACCGAAAACGAGCGGATCAACTTCGTGCTAGCTTGAAAAACGAAGGCTTCATCAAATAGATAAAAGAATACACAGATAAATCGTCTGTATTCGGATGAGAAGTGCTTCTGGGCAGTCGCTCGACACTTCTCTTCCATGCTACAATTTCGCTCTACTGTTTAAATATTATTTATTAAGAGACTACACATGAAAATCGGCATCATTGGCGCAATGGAGCAAGAAGTTGCGATCCTAAAAGCAGCAATTTCAGACATTACTGAAATTAATAAAGGCGGTTGTACCTTTTTCTCTGGTCAGCTAAATGGTGTTGACGTTGTTTTACTTCAATCAGGCATTGGTAAAGTAGCCGCTGCAGTGGGTACTTCAATCCTACTAAGCGAATACCAGCCAGACGTAGTACTAAACACGGGCTCTGCTGGCGGTTTTGATTCAACACTGAACCTTGGCGATGTGGTTATCTCTACTGAAGTTCGTCACCACGATGCTGACGTTACAGCTTTCGGTTACGAAATTGGTCAAATGGCAGGTCAACCAGCAGCGTTCAAAGCGGACGACAAACTGATGGCTGTTGCTGAACAAGCTCTAGCACAAATGGAAGATAAGCACGCTGTTCGTGGCCTTATCTGTACTGGCGACGCGTTTGTTTGCACAGCAGAACGCCAAGCGTTCATCCGCAAGCACTTCCCATCAGTGGTTGCTGTAGAGATGGAAGCATCGGCTATCGCTCAAGCTTGTCACCAATTCCAAGTACCATTCGTGGTTGTTCGTGCAATATCTGACGTTGCAGACAAAGAATCACCAATGAGCTTCGAAGAGTTCCTGCCACTAGCAGCACAAAGCTCTTCTGAGATGGTTATCAAAATGGTTGCCCTACTAAAGTAAACGACTAGACATGCAAACACTGTTTGATCAGGTATTTGCAAATGGCGTGCTCCTTGTAATGTGGGGAGCACTGCTTTTTCATTTAATTTTACCTATCCCCCATGCCGCACATCCCACGACCTTATGGCATAAGTTTGCTGAACTTTTAGCAACCAAGGTTAATAACAATCAAAATTATTCCCAAAGCTTAATCTCAGGCACTTTAGCTTGGGGGTTAATGGTCTTGCCGGCTCTGGTTATCCTATTGGCGCTGCAGCCACTGGTTTGGCAATCACAACTGTTTGAATTAGCGCTGTTGTTACTCGCTATTGATTGGCGTAACAATGAAAAGTTGGCAAATCAGTTGATCAGAGCACTTGGCCGAGAAGATAAAGCCGCGGCTCGCCAGTTATTGGCTCCGATTGTTAACCGTCAAACTGAATCACTGTCATCACTTGGGCTTGGCAAAGCCGCTGCTGAAACTATCATCATGGGTTACGCTCGTAATGTGGTTTGTGTTTTATTCTGGTACGCCATTGGTGGTGGAATTGCAGCTTTAATGTATCGCCTGATTGTCGAATTAGCGCGAGCGTGGTCACCAAGCCGTAAGCAGTTCTCTCCATTTGGATCAACGGCAATCAAGATCGTCGCTATCTTAGAATTTATACCGATGCGATTGTTTGCCTTAATGATTGTATGTGGTGATAAAGCGTCTCACACATTCAAGATGATGCTCGTTCAGAGTCGATCTTGGCCATTGCCCGGCCCAGCATGGTTGATTACTGCTGTCGGCAACAAGCTTGAGCTGTCACTGGGCGGCCCTGCGATTTACGACAACACCAAAGCTATTCGAGCAAAATTAGGCGGCAGAATCGCCCCTTCAGCCCTGCACTTGTCTCAAGTTCAAAAACTGCTGTTTGGTCGCATCGCTATCTGGATATTTTTACAAAGCCTAATCTTACTATTTGTTCACCAAGGGATTTAGAGTGAAACCATCAGCACTTGTTACAAGCCTTACTATTTTATTTTCCAGCTTATGGCTGCCTTTGTCATTTGCAGAAGAAACACTACTGACTTCAGAAAAAGTTCAACCAGCTCAACGTGTGGTTAGCCTTGCTCCTCATGCCACTGAACTCGCATACAGCGCTGGTTTAGGTGATAAGCTTGTTGCGGTGAGTGAGCGAAGTGATTATCCACTACAAGCTGACAAACTAGAGAAAGTGGCAAATTACCAAGGCATCAAGGTTGAGAAGATCATCGCCCTGCAACCTGATCTCATTCTCGCATGGCCAGCTGGAAACCCGCCCAGAGAACTCGCGAAACTGGAGCAATTTGGTTTTAATATTTATTACTCAAAAACCAAGAGCCTAGATAACATCGCGACCAATATTGAGCAACTTAGCCAATTCGCAAGCGATCCAAGTATTGGCGAAAATAACGCTCAACAATACAGAGAGCAGCTCAACGCGTTGAGACTAAAATACAAAGATGCCGAGCCAGTAAACTACTTCTACCAACTCAGTGAGAAGCCGATCATCACTGTTGCTCAAGGGCACTGGCCAAGTGAGGTGTTTGAGTTTTGTGGTGGCCACAATATTTTCGAAGACAGTGCTTCCCCTTACCCGCAAGTTGGCATTGAACAAGTTGTGTTAAGGAAGCCGCAAGTGATCTTCACTTCTCAGCACGCGATTGAGAATGGAACCATGTGGCAAACTTGGGAAGATGAGATCCCGGCAGTTGCTCAAAATCAGATTTGGTCACTTAATTCTGACTGGATTAATCGCCCGACAACAAGAACTTTGAAAGCAATCCAACAAGTGTGCGATTTCTTCGATAGAGCTAGGCAAAATCACTAACTATTTGCAGCATTTTTTCGTACAATTCGCCACCGACCTGTCCCTACAATTTTAACTATAAGAGCACCAGTATCATGGACTCCATGCTGCTTTATATTATCGATTTATTTGGCACCGCCATCTTTGCCGTCTCAGGCGTATTTGTCGCTGGCCGTCTTAAGATGGATCCCTTTGGCGTAGCCGTTCTAGGCAGTGTAACCGCGATTGGCGGCGGTACTATTCGTGACATGGCATTGGGCGCGACACCTGTGTTTTGGATCACTGATACCACATACCTTTGGGTTATCATCACCACCTGTTTGCTGACCATGATTATAGTAAGACGTCCAAAGCGTCTGGCTTGGTGGATATTGCCAGTATGTGATGCGATCGGCTTAGCGGTGTTTGTTGGTATTGGTGTAGAAAAAGCACTAATTTATCAAGACTCGGCATTAGTGGCCATTATCATGGGTGTTATCACAGGCTGTGGTGGCGGTATTATCCGTGACGTACTTGCTCGTGAAGTCCCAATGATCCTAAGAAGTGAAGTCTACGCAACTGCTTGTATCATTGGCGGCGCTTTCCATACCATGGCAATTACCATGGGGCACGACTCAGAAACTGCCTTTTTGGCTGGCGTGTTCACGACACTATTGATTAGGCTTGGCGCTATTCGCTGGCACTTGTCATTACCGACTTTTGCTATCAAATAGATAGGACGATGACTAAGAGGCTCCGCAAAGGAGTCTTTTTTAATTCGCTTTAAAAGTACTTATCCCCTCTATTTCCATTATTCAAAGATCCCCTCCTTTCCTAACACTCTAGTTAGCTCATTAACTCATTAACTCATTCATCACTAGGTTAGTAATGTTTTTTGTTTACTTATCTAATTCACAGGCTATATTAATAAACAAATAACTTTATAAATTGATTTATTTACTAACATTGGCAAAAGGGAGTTCAAGATGAGTATCAATAAAGTAGGCATTGTTTTCTTCTCTAAGAATGGAGCGACTAAGCAAGTCGCTGAGACAATCGCTGAAGGCATTAACACTCAACAATCTAACTCAGCACTGCTCATCGAGGTGCTCTCTTCTGAAATAGTCGAAGGAAGATATGACAATGACGATAAGCTCAGCGCATTAGACAACTGTGACGCCATTATCTTTGGCTCCCCGACTTATATGGGCTCACCAGCCGCTCAATTTAAGAGCTTCATGGATGCGAGCAGTGATAGCAACTGTAAGAAGGCATGGCGAAATAAGCTCGCTGCAGGTTTCACCACTGGTGGTAGCCTCAACGGTGAGCAGCAGCAAACCTTGTTAAGTTTTTTCACTCTGGCTTGTCAGCATGGCATGATTTGGGCAGGGCTTGATATCTCAAAGCATATTGATGATTTAGGTTTGAATCGCACGGGTTCTAGTATTGGTTTGGTCGCCAGTGATGATCAGACGGCTGAGAGCACGAATAGTCACATTAACAGTAATGATCTTAAAACCGCTTTCTATTTTGGCCAACGCATAGCGAGCCTAGTTAAAAGAACCTAGCTTACTTAATATCTATGAGCTCAGACTAGAGAATGAATGGCGTTTAAGGTAACTTGGTTCAATCATTCCCAACTTTCATGAATATCACTCAATGTTACTCGAAGGAATCGAAACTCTATTGGTGCTGAGTAAAGCAAAAACCATGAGCCGCACAGGCAGTTTGCTTTATATCAGCCAATCAGCGGTCAGCAAACGGATTGCGAATTTAGAAAAGAAGCTAGGTAAAAAGCTCATCGAGCCGAGTGGCCGACAGATAAAACTGACGCCGGATGCGATTGCATTAATCGAGAGCATAGGCCCTACATTCAATGAACTTAGAGGGCTTATTTATGAACAGCAAGAGTTGGAAGATACCACTCTCATTACTTTAGATAGCTCTAAGTCTCTGATAGCGGGTTATTTAGGTGAGATGATGGGCCAATTTATCCAGCAAGATAAATACATCACCATCACCACTAACCATACACCAAGAATTATCGAGCGAGTGCAGTCTGGTAAGGCGACCTTGGGGTTGTGTGCTGGCTTACTGCCGCCGCATCATGGATTGATGACCTTCCATCTATTTGATGAGCCGTTTTACATAGTGAGTAAGTCGCCGCTAACGGAGCTTCCTCCATTGGTGATTACCAACGATATGACCAACCCTGCCAACTCTTATCAGCTCTCAGTGTTAGAAAAGTTTGGTATTAAACCCTTGATGGAGATGGATGCCTATACCGCAGCAGCCCAGCTAGCGCTAGGAGGAACGGGGCCGGCTTTGATCCCGCTTTCTATCGTAAAAACACTCAACATTAAGCCTCAATACCTGTTTAGCTTTCCCGAATTGCAAGGATTGATTAGACCGATTCATATCTGTGTGAGACCAAATAGCTATCAGTCCCCACGAGTTAAAATACTGATAGAATCCATTGTTGATGCTGTTCCCAAAGCAGTTTAGACGCCATTAACATCGACATCACGATCACAAGAGGGCGAATCCATTTCTGCCCTTTTGTTACCACTACTTTAGCGCCAAGTTGAGCGCCCATAAAACCACCAACTGCCATCACTAATCCTAATTCCCAAATTGGCAAGCCAGCTAAAATAAAGAAGATCAATGCGGCTATATTCGATGTGAAGTTAAGTATCTTAGTACGTGCCGTTGCATCCACTAAAGAGAAATGGCCGATAGCGACAAAACAGACCGTGAAAATAGAACCCGTTCCTGGGCCAAAGAAGCCATCGTAGAAACCAACACCGCCACCAATGCACAAAGCAAACACGGCTTCAGACATCTTTTGCTTACCTTCAGACGCTCTGGTTTGGGGTGCTAATAGGAAATAGAGAGAGATGGCGATAAGCAGTAAGGGGATCATGCTCGTCAATAAGCTCGCATCAATATGCTGCACTAACTCAGCACCAATCGCAGAACCGATAAAGGTACAGAGAATGGCAAGACGCATCTCTTTTATGTTCACGATACCATTGCGTACGAAATACCAACTGGCGGAGAAGCTGCCAAAAGAACTTTGAAGTTTATTGGTGGCCAATGCCTGCGTTGGTGGTACTCCTGCCGCTAGCAATGCTGGTAGAGTCAATAATCCACCGCCGCCAGCCATTGCATCAATAAAGCCTGCTGCCGTTGCAACAACAAACAAGATAGCCAATATTTCTAGAGTGATTTCCATATACCCAACGCCTTAAATTCTCGTGAAGCGACAACTTACCACCGAGAGCAAACAATCAACAACGAAACACAAGATTGTAACCTATTCCAAATTTTCATCATTTAACCGACACCAGATAACAGACATAAAAAAGCCCACTCCGAAGAGTGGGCTTTGAGCATTTATATCCGCTTAACAACGATACACGTGAGTCAATTAAGCTTGAGAAGCTTTAACTTGTGCGTGTAGCTCTTGAACTGAAGTTACTGACGTTTTCGCGTCTGCAGTATGCGCCATACAAGTCGCGAATGCAGCGTTTAGCGTAGTCGTGTAGTTCACTTTCTCAGCCAACGCGCCACGACGAAGAACTTTAGAATCTTCAATCGCTTGACGGCCAGCCGCAGTGTTCACGATGTATGTGTACTCGTTGTTCTTGATACGGTCAAGAATGTGAGGACGACCTTCGTGTACCTTGTTTACTAGACGTGGGTTGATACCCGCTTCGCCAAGGATAACTGCAGTACCGTGTGTTGCGTCTAGCTGGTAACCAAGCTTAGATAGCTTAGATGCTAGGTCAACAACGCGCTCTTTGTCGCCTTCGCGAACAGAAAGAAGTGCACGGCCGCCTTCTGGGTAGATGTTGCCACAACCCAATTCAGCTTTAGAGTATGCTTCAGCAAACGTTGCACCAACACCCATAACTTCACCAGTAGAGCGCATTTCTGGGCCTAATAGTGGGTCAACACCAGGGAATTTGTTGAACGGAAGAACAACTTCTTTCACTGAGTAGTATGGTGGGATGATTTCTTTCGTAAAGCCTTGAGACTCTAGCGATTGACCCGCCATAACACGAGCTGCAATCTTAGCGACTGCTGCGCCTGTTGCTTTCGATACGAACGGTACTGTACGTGCTGCACGAGGGTTAACCTCGATTAGGTACACTTCGTTGTTCTTAACAGCAAACTGCGTATTCATTAGACCACGAACACCCAACTCGAACGCTAGCTTTTCAACTTGCTCACGCATTACGTCTTGGATTTCTTGGCTTAGCGTGTAAGCAGGAAGAGAACATGCTGAGTCACCAGAGTGAACACCCGCTTGTTCGATATGCTCCATGATACCCGCAATAACAACGCGCTCACCGTCACAAATCGCATCAACGTCGACTTCAATTGCATCGTCTAGGAAGCTATCAAGTAGTACTGGAGATTCGTTTGAAACACTTACTGCTTCGTTGAAGTAGCGACGTAAATCTTGCTCGTCGTATACGATTTCCATCGCACGACCACCAAGAACATAAGAAGGACGAACAACTAATGGGAAGCCGATTTCGCGAGATTTCTCTACCGCTTGCTCCATTGTTGTAACTGTCGCGTTTTCTGGTTGTAGAAGACCAAGACGGTCAACAGCAACTTGGAAGCGCTCACGGTCTTCTGCACGGTCGATTGCGTCTGGGCTAGTACCAATGATTGGTACGCCAGCAGCCTCAAGCTCACGAGCCAGTTTCAGTGGTGTTTGACCACCGTATTGAACGATAACGCCTTTTGGCTTCTCAACACGAACGATTGCTAGTACGTCTTCCAGAGTTACTGGTTCAAAGTACAGACGGTCAGACGTATCGTAGTCAGTCGAAACTGTCTCAGGGTTACAGTTAACCATGATTGTTTCGTAGCCATCTTCACGTAGTGCTAGAGATGCATGTACACAACAGTAATCGAATTCAATACCTTGGCCGATACGGTTTGGACCGCCGCCTAAGATCATGATTTTCTCTTTGTCTGTTGGGTTCGATTCACATTCGTCATCGTAAGATGAGTACATGTAAGCCGTATCAGAAGAGAACTCAGCCGCACACGTATCTACGCGCTTGTAGACTGGGTGAATATCGTATTGGTCACGTAGACGACGAATTTCACTTTCAGCCACACCTAGAATCTTAGACAGGCGAGCATCAGCAAAACCTTTACGCTTAAGCTTCATTAGCTCGTCTTTATTCAGACCAGCAAAACCTTTCGCTTTAAGTTCTTGCTCTAGTTTTACGATGTCTTCGATTTGAACTAGGAACCAACGGTCAATTTGCGTTAGGTTGAATACACCATCAACTGACATACCAGCACGGAAAGCATCTGCGATGTACCAAATACGGTCAGAACCAGCTTCTTTAAGCTCATGGCGAATCGTCGTTAGAGCGTCAGGTGCATCTAGGTCGACCATTTCGTCAAAACCAGTTGCGCCAACTTCTAGACCGCGAAGTGCTTTCTGTAGAGATTCTTGTTGGTTACGGCCGATAGCCATAACTTCACCAACCGACTTCATTTGAGTCGTTAGACGGTCGTTAGCACCTGCAAATTTCTCGAAGTTAAAACGAGGAATCTTAGTTACTACGTAGTCGATTGTTGGTTCGAATGATGCTGGCGTTGCGCCGCCAGTGATGTCATTCATTAGCTCGTCTAGCGTAAAGCCAACAGCCAGTTTCGCTGCAATCTTAGCGATTGGGAAACCTGTTGCTTTAGAAGCAAGTGCAGAAGAACGAGATACACGTGGGTTCATCTCGATGATAACCATACGGCCATCTTTCGGGTTGATACCAAACTGTACGTTTGAGCCACCCGTTTCAACACCAATCTCACGCAGTACTGCTAGAGATGCATTACGCATTAGTTGGTATTCTTTGTCTGTCAGCGTTTGTGCTGGAGCTACGGTGATTGAGTCACCAGTGTGAATACCCATTGGGTCAAAGTTTTCAATCGCACATACGATGATGCAGTTATCGTTCTTGTCGCGAACCACTTCCATCTCGTACTCTTTCCAACCGATAAGTGATTCATCGATAAGAAGTTCGTTAGTTGGAGATAGGTCCAAACCACGACGACAGATTTCTTCAAATTCTTCTTTGTTATAAGCGATACCACCGCCTGTACCACCCATCGTAAACGATGGACGAATGATACAAGGGAAACCAACCATTTCTTGAACTTTGTAAGCTTCTTCCATCGTTTTCGCTGTATCAGCCGTTGGACACTCAAGACCAATCGATTTCATTGCTTTATCAAAACGAGAGCGGTCTTCAGCTTTATCGATAGCGTCAGCAGTTGCGCCAATCATCTCTACGCCGAACTCTTCAAGTACACCGTATTTTTCTAAATCTAACGCACAGTTAAGTGCAGTTTGGCCACCCATTGTCGGTAGAACTGCATCTGGCTTCTCTTTAGCGATGATGTTACGAACCACTTCCCATTGGATAGGTTCGATGTAAGTCGCATCAGCCATGTCTGGGTCAGTCATGATTGTCGCTGGGTTCGAGTTTACAAGAATAACTCGGTAACCTTCTTCGCGAAGTGCTTTACAAGCTTGAGCACCAGAGTAATCAAACTCACATGCTTGACCGATAACAATCGGACCAGCACCTAGAATTAGAACACTTTTAATGTCAGTACGTTTTGGCATTATCTACTACTCCGGATTACACTGTGTGCTGTTTGATTAGTTCAATAAAGTGGTCGAATAACGGCGCTGCGTCTTCTGGACCTGGGCTTGCTTCTGGGTGACCTTGGAAGCTAAATGCTGGTTTGTCTGTACGGTGGATACCTTGTAGAGAACCATCAAATAGAGACTTATGAGTCGCTCGTAATGTCTCTGGAAGCGTATCTTCGTCAGCAGCAAAGCCGTGGTTTTGTGAAGTAATCATCACAACATCACGTTCTAAATCTTTAACCGGGTGGTTTGCACCGTGGTGACCAAACTTCATTTTCACTGTCTTAGCGCCTGACGCAAGAGCAAGAATCTGGTGACCTAGACAGATACCAAAGATTGGTAAACCTTTTTCTAGGAACACTTTTGTTGCTTCAATTGCGTAAGTACATGGTTCTGGGTCACCAGGGCCATTTGAAAGGAAAACACCGTCTGGGTTCAGAGCAAGTACTTCTTCAGCAGAAGTTTCAGCAGGAACAACCGTTAGGCGGCAGCCGCGGTCAACAAGCATTCGTAAGATGTTTCGTTTTGCACCGAAGTCATAAGCAACAACGTGGTATGGCAATTCAGAGTCTGCTTTCGCTTCAGGAAGTCCACCCGTAAGCGTCCACGAACCTTGTTTCCATTGATACGCTTCTTTTGTTGTAACTTCTTTCGCAAGGTCCATACCTTTCAGGCCAGGGAATTCTTTTGCTTTAGCTAGAGCCAAAGCTTCGTCTAAATTTCCATCATTTACTGAAGAGCCAGCTACGATACAACCGTTCTGTGCGCCTTTTTCACGAAGAATACGCGTCAGCTTACGAGTATCGATATCAGCGATACCAACAACGTTTTGCGACTTAAGGTAATCAGAAAGGGATTGTTCATTACGGAAGTTAGAAGCGATTAGAGGGAGATCGCGAATCACAAGGCCTTGAGCGTGGATTGAAGAAGATTCTTCGTCTTCGGAATTGGTTCCGGTATTGCCAATGTGAGGGTAAGTAAGGGTAACGATTTGTTGAGAATAGGAAGGATCAGTGAGGATTTCTTGGTACCCCGTCATCGAGGTATTAAAAACGACTTCACCAACTGCAGAACCTACAGCGCCAATGGCTTCACCGTGAAATACTGTCCCATCTTCTAGGACGAGTAGTGCTGACTTCTTCAAGACAACCTCCAGAAATAAAAATGCATTAAAATTGATTTAATTTGCAAATCTACCTTCCTGCAACACCAAAAACTGCGTGTTTATGGAAATTAGACAAATTGGCGGTATTTTAGTGATCTGCGTGATACGTGTCAACATTTAACGCAAAAGAAATTAAACATTTGTAATAACTAATTCAATTTCTCCCATCAAAGCTTCAAAAGTTCAACTTTCATACTCAATTAATAGGAATATTACGATTTTCTAATTTCCGCCCGTCATTTTCACCCACCATTAGGTGGCAAAAATATCACCAACAAAACGCAATCGATAAATACAATGAGTAAACACGTAGATTTAAAGCTTTAAATCAAAAATAAGAGTCAAGCGGTGATAA
>NZ_JBFRLX010000162.1:0-13268 GCF_041470165.1 Vibrio sp. 10N.286.46.A8 | reverse complement strand
TGTCCCGTCCTGAAATGTGTTTACACATTGAGGACGAATTATGACTACTTCAAATAGGACCTATGTTAAGCGCACTCAGCGTGATTACACACTAGGCTTTAAATTACAGATTGTCGTTGCTGTAGAAAGAGGCGATATGACATATAAACAAGCCCAAACCATTTATGGTATCCAAGGCCGCTCAACCGTTTTAACCTGGCTTCGAAAGCACGGTAAGATGGATTGGGCGCAAAATCCAAGGATGAATGCCATGCACCAATCACCTAAGCCTAAAGAATCACCTGCACAGAAAATAAAACGTCTTGAGAAAGAGTTAGAAGACGAAAAAATCAAGAATCTCTTTTTAAATAGAGTGGTTGATATTCTTGATGCTGAGCACGGAACCAGTCTCAGAAAAAAGTATCTAGCCAAGGAGCAAGAAGCCTTCAAAAACAGGAAGGAATAAGTTTAGTTCGAATATGTAAGCTATGCGGTATAACGAGGCAGAGTGTTTATCAACGAGAGAAGCGAATTCATCATCGTCAGTTAGAGCTTAAACCGATTAAAAAAATGGTGTTGGATATTAGGCGTTATATGCCTCGGGTTGGTACTAGAAAGCTCTATTTTTTGCTTAAACCCAAACTACAAGAACAAGGTATCAAGTTAGGTCGAGATGCGCTTTTCAACTACTTACGCGATGAACGATTATTGGTAAGACCTAAACGTAGTTTTACAAAAACGACCAATAGTAGACATTGGATGAAGAAACACCCGAATTTATTAAAGGACTACCAACCATGTAGTCCGGAGAGTGTGTTGGTGAGCGACATAACCTATGTTCAATCTGATGAAGGGGTTCACTACCTATCATTGGTTACGGATGCGTTTAGTCGAAAAATAATGGGCTATGAGCTGAGCAATGAAATGAAAGCGACGGATGTCGTGAAAGCGCTGGATATGGCTATCAAAGGGCGTCGATATCATCGTCCTTGTATCCATCATTCAGATCGTGGTCTGCAGTATTGCTCAGGTGTTTATCAAGATAAGTTGAAAAGTAGCGGCATAATGCCTTCGATGACAGATGGTTATGACTGCTACCAAAATGCCTTGGCAGAGAGGATAAATGGAATCCTGAAACAAGAGTTCTTACTTGATAAGTGTAAAAACCTCGGAGAGCTTAAACAACTAGTAAAAGAGTCTATAAGTACCTATAACAACATGAGGCCGCACCTTAGTCTCAGGATGAAAACTCCAAATGAGGTGCATGAAAAAAGCCAACAGCTGACGCTGTTGGCTTAGTAGAAAAACTGTCAACGTATTTTAGGACGAGACACTGAGCACTGTCGACTGGCTCGTTAGCTTATGAGATTTAGCTATGCTGACGACGCATGTTGTCGAGAATAATGCCTGTCGCCATTGCTACGTTCAGAGACTCTGCGCCACCGAATGCAGGAATCGTAATCTTATCCGTTACGTATTTAGCCGCATGTTCGCGAATGCCGTGAGACTCACTGCCCATCAGTAAAATACCGTTGGCAGTAAATTCCGTCTTATGAACACTTTCACCTTCTAAGAACGCTCCGTAAACAGGCAGGTTCGCTTGCTCTAAGTATTCAGGTAAGTCTGTTTGGCTTACGTGTACTCGGCCAAAGCTGCCCATGGTCGCGCTGATCGTTTTCGGGTTGTATGGGTCTGCACAATCGCTGCTCGCAACGATATGCTTAATGCCATACCAGTCTGCTACGCGAATAATCGTACCTAGGTTGCCCGGATCAGATACACCATCCAGTGCAATCATTAACCCAGTAGCTTTTGGTAATTCAAACGTTGGAATCTCAACAACAGCAATCGCCGCATTGTTACTCACCAAAGTACTCGCTTTGGTTAGGTCATCAAGCGAGGCTTCAACACAATCAAACTCAAACAGTGACGCGTGATTTTCAGATAAGAAATCAGCCGTAGCAAAGACGTTCTTTACGACTAAGTCACTATTGAACAGCTCAAGTACGTTTTTTTCACCTTGAACTAGAAACAGGCCGTGGGCTTTACGTTGTTTCTTTTGGCCCAAAGCACGAAGGAGTTTTAATTGGTTTTTTGAAATCATGTTTTTATCCTAGATATAAGCCCGCGCATTATAGAGCAAAGGTTGGATAACCAAAAGCGTGATAACTCAATGCGATCCACTAAAAAGCAAAAGCAACCCACTTAAAAAAGAAAAGCGCACTAAATAGCGCGCTCTTATGTGATTTACTTGCCTAAGTTTCGCTGAACCGAGAAGGCTAGGCTAAACCGATTATTTAATATGGGGCAGGGTAGCGCTTAAACACGGTGTTGATATCAGTAAGGATCTCTTCTGACAACGGTTTGCTGAACGCTGCTACGTTCTCTTTCAGTTGTTCCATAGTGGTTGCGCCAATAATAGTGGAGGTGACACCATCAACTTGATTACACCACGCTAATGCTAGTTGGCTCGGTGTAAACCCGTGAGCGTTCGCAACTTCGAAATATCCTTTTACGGCCTCATTGGCAGACTCAGTGTCGCGGAAAATACCTTTACGCTGCATGTACGTCCAACGGCTGCCTTCTGGTCTCGCACCATCAATGTATTTGCCACTCAGCATGCCCGCTGCTAACGGTGACCATGGTAGGTAGGCAACGTCTTCATGCACACAGTTTTCAATCAAATAAGGCCAGTCTTTCGCGTGCAGCAAGCTAAATTCATTCTGAATAGAGACCATTCGCGGTAAATCATGCTTCTCACTGAGCTTAAGGTAAGTGTTAATACCCCAAGTGGTGTCATCAGACAAACCAACATGACGGATTTTTCCCGCTTTGATGCAGCTCGCCAGTGCTTGGAGGATCTCTAGCATCTCCGCTTCATGCTGCTTTCTGTCGATATCACTGAATCGAATATGATTCGGGAAATGTTTGCCAAAGTGAGGCGTCGTTCGATTTGGCCAATGCAATTGGTAAAGGTCGATATAGTCCGTTTGTAAACGCGCTAATGAAGCGTCAACCGCTGCAATTACAGCTTCACCCGTGATTGGCCCGCCATCTCGAACCCAAGGCAATCCCGGACCTGCAATTTTGCTGGCGATGATGACTTCTTGGCGGCGCTGCGGATTGCGAGCTAACCAGTTACCTATGATTGCTTCCGTTTTACCGTAGGTGTCTGGAGACGGCGGTACTGCGTACATCTCTGCGGTATCGATAAAGTTAATACCTTGGCTTAGCGAGTATTCGATTTGTTGGTCAGCTTGTTGTTGCGTATTTTGCAGCCCCCAAGTCATGCTACCAAGGCAGATTCGGGAAACGGGAATTTGACTACTTCCTAGTTTTGAGTATTCCATTAAATTCGGGGTTCCTTTAGTGAGGCTCGTTAGTGCTCGCATTGTGGATATTGAAAAAGGGCGAGTGAGGAATGAAAACGAATATAAATTATTAGCACAAAATGGCAACACAGGGTATGGCTTGGGCAAGTTTAATGAGTCATTTCTCATTGCAACAAATGAGTCTGCTTGATGATTGAGAAGCAACATACAAAAGACGCGATAGATAACAAGGTGTTAATAGATCAGGCGCCTGAATGAAGCTGCATTGGGATAGGAGAAAGGTTCAGAGACAAAAGAGCTCTACATCAACGAGAAGTAGAGCTCTTTTTTAGGGGTTCTATAAACAAGTTCTGAGTATTGATTAAGTTACGAGGTCGCGTTGGTGTCAAAACCACCTTGAGATTGCGCCTGTCTTAGAGCTTCCTGCCTTTGAACTTCTTTCTCAGTTAATACTGGTTGAAGCGTTTCCTCAGAGGCTTGAGGAGAGAAAATGAAATATTTATTAATCGTCATAACTGTGTCTCCGTGTAACGTATGACAGATTCTGCATCAAGGATAAATTGTGATCATCATCCACTTTGTACTTTTTTTAGGCTGAGATCGGAGGGCGTAGAATGCGTACAAAGCGATCGCTTATCATCCGTATGCAATGTTGAACTGACGAAACCCTCTGTTTTCAAGTATAGGAAGCGCATCTAATTTCGCACAACAATGATTTAGAGCAATTACATACATGGTCAGGGGCGTAAGATGAAAAGCCTCGCGACTGACTCTGCGTACGTATTTGTCTAAAAATACATCGCTTATCTATCTTAATAATTAGGTCAGTAAATCAATTACTTAATCCATGGTGAGATGAATTATGGAAAAGCTTGTAGAACGTTTCCTGAATTACGTTACTTTTGATACTAAATCCGATCCTTCTAATCAGCAATGCCCAAGTTCACCGGGTCAAATTACTTTTGCTGAAGCCTTAAAGTTAGAATTGGTTGCATTAGAGTTAGTTGATGTGTCTTTAGACGAAAATGGCTATTTGATGGCGAAACTGCCGTCGAATGTCGATTATCCAGTGCCTGCGATTGGCTTTGTGGCGCATATGGATACCGCTCCTGATGCTTCAGGAGCAAATGTGAAACCACAAGTGATTAAAGATTACCAAGGTGGAACGATTGAATTAGGTGAAAGTGGCGAGAGTTTGAACCCAAGCCAATACCCAGACCTTGATTCTTTACATGGTCACGACCTTATTACGACTGACGGCACAACTCTGCTTGGTGCCGATAACAAAGCGGGCATCGCTGAAATCATCAGTGCGATTGCTTACCTGAAAGCGAATCCAGACATCAAACATGGCGACATCTGCATTGGTTTCACACCGGATGAAGAGATTGGCCGCGGTGCGAACCTGTTTGACGTTGAAAAATTTGGCGCCGAGTGGGCGTACACCATCGATGGTGGGCCAGTAGGGGAGTTGGAATTTGAGAACTTTAATGCCACGAGCGCTGATGTTATCTGTCATGGCGTGAACGTTCATCCAGGTACCGCCAAAGGTAAAATGGTGAACTCAATGAACATTGCAGCGCAATTCCAACTGATGATGCCTGCGCAAGAAACACCAGAGTGCACAGAAGGTTATGAAGGTTTTTACCACCTGAAGTCGGCTGAAATGGGTGTGGCTCGCTCTGAACTGGGATACATCATCCGTGATTTTGAACGTGAGGGTGTAGAAGCGCGTAAGGCATTCATGCAACAGAAAGTGGATGAGCTGAATGAGCGCCTAGAGAAAGGTCGTGTTGAGTTGGTGCTCACCGATAGCTACTTCAATATGAAAGAGATGGTTGAACCGCATCAACATATTATTGAATTAGCGAAGCAAGCGATGATTGAGTGCGATGTTGAGCCAATGATCAAGCCTATCCGAGGTGGTACAGACGGTGCTCGCTTATCTTTCATGGGGCTACCGTGCCCGAATATCTTTACTGGTGGCTACAACTTCCACGGTATTCATGAGTTCATTACCATTCAAGGCATGGAACAAGCGGTAGAAGTGATCGTGAAACTCTCTCAACGTACCGCTATTCACTATCAAAAATAGCCGTCTAAAACGCGATATCTCTTTGTATTTTTGAGAGTATTCATTAATACTCTCTTTAAGCATAAGGGAGTACGCGATGAAAAAGTTAGTTTTACTTTGCACCCACTTAGCCGTGGGTGCTTTTGGTTTTGGGCTTGGTGTCTACGCACTACCTATCTTGATTGAGCCTGATTCTCCTTCCTCAAGTTCTGTTGAAGCGATCAGTCAGCAGGCGATCTATACAGGTGAGTTCACCAAAGACCGACAAGACAGTGACTTTTTGCATTGGGGAGAGGGCATCGTCTCTGTCTCTGAAAGTGCGATAGCTTTTGAAGGTGAATTGGCGCCGGGGCCTGATTATAAGGTTTACCTCTCGCCTAAGTTCATTGAAACCGAGCAAGCTTTCAATGACAGCAAGAACGAGTTACTGAGAGTTGGAGATGTGAAAACATTCGACCGATTTATGGTTAACCTCCCAGAAGGTACTGATCTTAATCGATTTAATACCGTTGTGATTTGGTGTGAAACTTTTGGCCAATTTATTACTTCTGCCAAGATAAAATGATAGCCTTACTAGGGCGTGTTGATCTTTCGAACAAAATTTAACCGCGAAAGGTCAACACGCCCTAATAGCTGATAAAAGCATGAAAAGGAGCGCTCTATTTTTGAGTGCTTTTTCATAATGCGTTTATTGGGTTGAGTCAGTCGCTGTAAAGCTCATCGTTATAGAGCTAATCGTTTTAATGCTCGTCGTTATAAAGCTTAATTGTTGTAATACAAAGGAATAAGTAATGGAAAAGATGTGGCAAGTAATAGATTTCTTACTCGCTAATAAGTTTATTTTTAGTGTGCTGATCATCTGCATTATATTAATAATCCGACGAATCACTTTGTCTCGAATCCGTGGTGATGTCGCTTTTCTTAGTGAAGACCAACGTAACTGGATGTCACGTACCAAAAATGGCACATTCGCGATTATTGTTGTGACGTTATTCGTGTTGTGGAAATCCGAAATCAGCGAATTTGCGCTGTCTGTTACCGCTATTGCGGTTGCGATAGTCGTGGCTTCAAAAGAGATCATCCTCTGTTTTACTGGCTCTATTCAGCGTGCGAGTTCTCGCTCATTTCGAATTGGTGATTGGATTGAAGTGGGCAAAATCAGCGGTGAGGTGATTGAGCACAACTTGATGGCGACTGTGATTCAAGAAATCGATTTGTATCATGGGCAATATCACTTCACTGGCAAGACTGCCACGTTGCCTAATAGCATGTTCTTCACTTATCCGGTAAAGAACCTCAACTTCATGAAGCGCTATGTTTATCATAACTTTTTTGTGACGGTGAAAGACTTTGTAAACCTATACCCTATGGTGCCGGGTCTTATCGTGAAAATTGAAGAGCATTGTGAAGAGTTTATCGATGTTGCCCGTCGTTACAATGGTGTGATTGAGAAGCACGCTGGCGTTGACCTTCCTGGCTCTGAACCGCACATTCATATCACGAGCAGCTCAACGGGTGAGCAAGAAGTCCACTTTATGATCTTCTGCCCGACAGAGAAAGCGATTCACCTTGAACAGGATATCCGTAAAGATTTCATGGAAGCTTACGCGTTGGCATTTCCCTCAAGTGACTAATACGATGCAGGAAGCTAACAAGTCCGAATAAAAAGAAAGCCGAGAGCGATAATATCGACTCTCGGCTTTTTTGTATTTGATATCTAGACTTAGACCTTGAGACCTAGCGTTAGAGATTAATCTAGGTCAGCGAGTGGCAACCAGTCTACTTCTACACCAGCTTGCTCAAACATATCTTGGCTTATCTTGATCTTATCTCCCCAGCGAGAAAGGAAATCTTCACTTTGCTCTGGGCAATGTACCGCTGAAATTCCAGTTTGGATGATTTTTGCTGCACAGTTCGGACAAGGGAAGTGAGTTACCCAAACTTCACAACTGTCTAAATCACGTTTAGCAAACAAGATTGCATTTTCTTCAGCGTGAAGTGTCTTGAGGTATTTCATCTCGCGATCGTCAGTATCCGCACTATCAGACACGCCATGTGGGTAGCCATTAAAGCCAACTGAAACAATACGGTTGTGCTTAGTGATGACGGCGCCGACTTGAGTTGAAGGATCTTTACTCCAAGAACCGACCAATTCCGCCATTTGATAGAAACGTTTAGCCCATTTTGAAATCATGAGAATTCCTTAACAATTAAATGTGAATGCTTATCTGTCTGACAATACATGATGTTAGACAATATCCATAGAGAACAAAAGCTGAGAGGTTGATTTACTTAGAAATTGTAACGCGTTTGTAATTACTTTATAAGCACTTAGTTTCAATTAACATATTGATACACTTTGGTTCGTTATAATTGATATTCCTCGGACAATAGTAACGGGTGTGTTACGTAAATTTTATACTGTTCAAATACTAACAAGTGACGGTATAACCATGCGTAAAAAGTTGATCCTTACGGCTCTTGCAAGCTCTCTTATTCTTGCTGGATGTGGGCAAGATGCTCAAAATGCCAAGCAAGCGCCTCTACCTCTCGTAGCTGTACAGGATGTTAGCGTTGTTTCTCACCAGCAAAGTAAGTCGTACATCGGTCGTATTGAAGCCGTTGAAGACACGGCTATCACAGCGCAGGTTTCTGGCTATCTACAAAGCCGTCATTTCAATGAAGGTCAAATGGTCGAAAAGGGCCAATTACTGTACTCCATTGAACCCTCTTCATTTGAAGCTGAAGTAGCAAGCGCAAGAGCGTCTGTTGCTCAAGCGAACGCGAACCTTAAAAAAGCCGAGCTTGATTTTAACCGAGGTAAGAATCTTCTCCCTAAGGGGAGTATTTCTCAATCGGAATTTGATGCATTGACAGCAAACTTATTGGGTTCTCAGGCACAGCTTGAAGCAAGTCAAGCACAGCTCAATGCAGCCAATGTTCAGCTTTCTCATACCAAAATTATTGCGCCTTTCTCTGGACGAATTAGTGACACCAAAGTGAGCACGGGTGATCTGGTTTCACCGTCTTCAGGTGTACTGACTACTTTGGTTAGCCTAGATCCAATCCATGCATCGTTCAGCATCAGTGAGCGTGAGCGTATTGAGCTGGGTATGGATCGCATCGAAGGCGACGGCAGCAGCGATTCTGCAGGTGTTGAAGTTCAGATCATGCTTGAGAACGGTGAAGCGTTCGAACATCTAGGTCAGCTTGATTTCTTGGGTAACCGTATCAACCTCAATACTGGTACGATCGCGATGCGCGCCATTGCTGATAACCCAAACCAGCAATTACTTCCAGGCCAACACGTTCGCGTTGATCTACGTGAAAAGCAATCTATTGATGTTGTGACTATTCCGCGTCGTGCAGTTCAAACCGACCTAGAAGGTGACTTTGTGATGGTATTGGTTGAAGGTGAAGCCGCACCAGTTGCTGAGCGCAGAAACATTGAGATGGGGCGACAAGTTGAAGGTGGTGTGATCGTTCATTCTGGTCTAGAGAAGAACGACGCAGTGATCACTCAAGGCCTACAGCGTGTACGTAATGGTATGTCTGTTCGTATTCAAGCTTCTGCTGAACAAGCTGAGTAAGGGGGCTATTTATGTTAAGTCGTTTCTTTATTCAAAGGCCTAAGTTTGCCCTTGTCATATCCATAATATTAACGCTGGCGGGTGCGATCTCTCTCGCTATCTTACCAGTGGCCGAATATCCAAAAATTAGCCCACCATCGGTCAGTGTGTCGGCATTCTACACGGGTGCGAGTGCTGAAGTGGTGGAACAGGCGATAGCCGACCCCATAGAGACATCGGTGAATGGCGTAGAAGATATGATCTACATGTCTTCTAAAAGTGCTAATGATGGTTCATACAACCTTAATGTGACCTTTGATGTCGGTACTGATGCAGATATGGCTCAGGTCAACGTTCAGAACCGCGTTGCTCAGATCGAATCGAAACTTCCACAAGAAGTAAGAATGGTGGGTGTAACGGTCAAGAAGCGTTCACCTGACCTATTGATGGTATTGAACTTCTACTCGCCGAACGGAGAGTACAACGACCAATTCCTTATCAACTACGTGAACTTGAACATTAAAGACCAGCTGGCTCGTGTGAAGGGCATCAGTGAAGTTAACGTGTTGGGTGGTGGTGAATACGCGATGCGTGTTTGGTTAGATCCTGAAAAAATGGCTAACCTCAATATAACTACCTCTGATGTGAATCGCGCTTTGGCGGAGCAGAACGTTCAAGTCGCTGCAGGCCGTATTGGAGCAGCGCCTTATAACAACGCGCAAGAAGTGCAATTCAACTTGGTGACAAAAGGCCGATTAGAAACGGCTGATGAGTTTGAAAATGTAGTTCTTCGTGCAAATCAAGACGGTTCAACGGTTTATTTAAAAGACGTTGCACGTGTTGAGCTAGGTAAGAAGTTCTACGATGGTAACGGTAAATACCGTGGTCAAGACGCTTCAATCGTAACGCTGTCACTTCAGTCAGACGCTAATGCGCTGGAAAGTGGTAAAGCAGTAATGGCGATGCTAGACAATCTAAGCAAAAACTTCCCTGAAGGCGTTGCTTATGAGGCGAGTTATGACACCACACTCTTCGTTGCTGAGTCGATTAAAGGTGTAGTTAAAACACTCATCGAAGCAATTTTGCTGGTTATCGCAGTAACGTACTTGTTCTTGGGCAGTGCCCGTGCGACCTTGATTCCGGTGGTGGCCATTCCTGTATCTTTGATTGGTACTTTTGCGATCATGCAGATGACAGGCTTTACCATCAACACGGTAACCCTGTTTGGTTTGATATTGGCGATAGGTATCGTAGTAGATGATGCGATCTTGGTTATCGAGAACGTAGATACCACGATGGCCAAAGACCCAACGATCTCACCGCGTAAAGCAACACTTATCGCGATGAAAGAAGTGACCGGTCCAATTGTGACATCTACATTGGTACTGCTTGCCGTGTTTATCCCAGTAGCGATGCTGCCAGGTATTACCGGCATCATGTATCGTCAGTTCGCTCTGACCATCTGTATTGCGGTTGTGATCTCTTCTATTAACGCTCTAACGCTGTCGCCGGCACTGTGTTCATTGGTTCTTAAACAGGGTGGTGGTAACACAGCACGTTGGTACCAAGCGTTTAACCGTGGTCTTGAATCTGTCACCAACAAATACGGTCAAATCGCAGGCTTCCTTGTGAAAAAGGGTGTTCTGCTATTTACCTTCTTTGTAGTAGCGCTAGCAGCAGTAACTTACTTTGCGAAAACCACGTCTACGGCGTTTGTACCTCAAGAAGATAAAGGCATCTTACTGGTTAACGTACAGCTTCCTGACGCGGCATCGCTGTCTCGTACAGAAGATGTGACAGAGCAGTTACTAGAGATGGTTGAGCAAGAGCCGGGCGTTGATGGTGTGACACTGGTTAACGGCTATGCATTCATGACCGGCGCTTCAGCTTCGAATGGTGCGTCGCTATTTATAAAGCTGCATGATTGGGATATGCGTAACGCACTAGACGGTCAACATTCAGCGCAAGCTATCTCACAACGTATTAATGGCCGAGCGGCAACAGAACTGCCTCAGGCGATTGTATTTGCAATGGGACCTCCAGCCGTACCGGGCATGGGTGCTGCGTCTGGTTTTGAGTTTGTTCTCGAAGATACATTAGGTCGTAGCCGCACTGATCTGGCGATGGTAATGAATGACGTGATTGCTGAGGCAAATAAACAGCCTGAGATTTCACATACCTTCAGTACCTTCCGCGCCAATGTACCTCACTACTATGTCGATATTGATCGTGAGAAAGCGCAACAGCTAGGTATTCCCCTATCGGAAATATTCCAAACGCTACAAGGCAATCTTGGGTCAATGTACGTGAATGACTTCACCATGTTTGGTAAGAATTTCCGTGTCACCATGCAAGCAGACAGTGAACACCGTAGCAGCATGGATGACCTACAACGATTCCACGTGCGTTCGTCTAATGGCGAGATGATCCCGTTAAGCACATTGGTGACTTACGATCAGATCTTTGAACCAGACGTAGCATGGCGTTACAACATGTACCGCAGTGCGGTGATTCAAGGCCAACCAGCACCGGGTTACTCAAGCGGTGATGCGATTGCTGCAATGGAACGTGTCGCAGCTGACGTGCTGCCTCAAGGCTACCAGTACGAATGGACAGGCATGGCTTATCAAGAAGTATTGGCAGGCAACCAAGCGATCTTTGCTTTTGCACTGGCTCTGATCTTCATCTATCTGTTCATGGTGGCGCAGTACGAGAGTTGGACAATCCCTATAGCGATTATCTTAGTGGTACCGGTTGCAACCTTAGGTTCTTTCTTGGCGCTGAACCTGACAGGCACACCGCTGAATCTCTATGCACAAATTGGTTTGGTTCTCTTGATAGCTTTGGCCGCGAAGAACGCAATCTTGATTGTGGAATTCGCAAAGGTTGAGCGTGAAGAGAAAGACGCACCGATTGAAGATGCGGCGGTGAAGGGCGGTACGCTGCGTTTTCGTGCTGTGAACATGACGTCTTGGTCATTCATTTTAGGTATATTCCCGCTTATCTTCGCTGCGGGTGCTGGTCACGTGAGTCAAAACTCATTGGGTATTTCTCTGATTGGTGGCCTGCTATGTGTGTTGTTAGCGGGTACGTTCCTAATCCCTGGCTTCTATGCATTCGTGCAACGTAAGCGTGAGAAGGCACACGGTGGCAATACCAAGTTGATTCCACTGGACGATGAATAGGGAAGTTAGTGTCTTGTAGGATGAGCCCTTTACAAGGTTTCTCCTTGGTAATTAATTTCTTGTAAAAACGAAGGCTTAGCATTGTGCTAAGCCTTTTTTATTCCACTTGTGAATAAAGAATCTGTTTATATAATGAAATGTTTATTATAAGGTAGAGCTAATACTCCAATTGAAGCTCTCCAATAAAATGGTGTTTTATTCTTAGGTTGTTGTTTTTGTTGGATATATAAGTGTTCGGCTAACACTTGTATGCTCGAAAGTATTTGCACAATAGTGTGAAGTGTTTCAAAATTACCAAGTTATATTGAAATATTTTGTGCATTGAGGTTCTTATGAAAGTCATTGATTTATTTAAACACCGAGGCGACAGCGTGTCTTCGCAACACTCAGAGTTTATGCAATGGATGTCTCCAGCTCTTAGAGATTACTGGGGAGACTTTCTGAATCGCACGCAAAATAGTCATTTCTTTGCGTGGGTTCGTGATCACCACAAACCTGCTGTCAATGAAGATGCGCCAGAGATGCCTGTTGAACCACAGATCGTACTTAAGCCAGAAGCACAACTTGTGTTTGATGAGCTTCAACAGCAGATCGGTGAAGTCATCCATACTGGGGACTGGATCAATGTAAGCCAAGACAGAATCAACCAGTTTGGTCTCGTTACTGAAGACATGCAGTGGATTCATACAGAGCCTTCTAAGGCTGAAACAGATTCTCCGTTCAAAACAACCATTGCACATGGTTTTCTGACTTTGTCTCTGCTTCCTCGACTGACAGACAGTGTTGATCCTGACAAGTCTCAATTCCCAACGGCGAAGATGGTTGTAAACATTGGTCTTAACCAAGTACGTTTCCCATACCCTGTAAAATCGGGCAGTAACGTTCGCGCAAAAAGTACGCTAACAAAAGTAACGCCAATTAAGAAAGGCCTAGAGATTGAACGCGAAATCCGTGTAGAAATCGAAGGCATCCGTCGTCCTGGTGCTGTGATTGTTTCGGTGATTCAACTTCACTTCTAGAGCTTTTTTATAAGTAGAATTGCTTTTAGCGAAGATTATAGATTCAAAAAAAGAGAGAGCTTAATGCTCTCTCTTTTTGTTTTTTTCTATCAAGGCGATATCATCAGCAT
>NZ_JBFRLX010000161.1:0-6807 GCF_041470165.1 Vibrio sp. 10N.286.46.A8 | reverse complement strand
ACATTTCAGGACGGGACACAGATATTAAAAAAGGCGTATTGATGAAATCAGTACGCCTTTTTATTTGAGTTCTTTTCAACAATTACTTTTCTAGCATTGCCAACTTATCAGCGACACCATTCCACTTTTCAGCTTCATCCATCGGTGCTTTGACTTCAGTTTGTACCGGCCAGATTTCGGCAAGCTCGGCATTCACTTCAATAAAGATCTTTTGATCTTCTGGCAGTTCATCTTCTTGGAAGATCGCTTGGGCGTCGCATTCAGGTACACACAAACCACAATCAATGCATTCGATTGGGTTGATTACCATGAAATTCGGGCCTTCATGGAACGCATCTGCGGGGCATACCGCCACACAGTCTGTGTATTTACATTGAATACAGTTATCGCCTACGACAAATGCCATGATGCTCTGCTCTATAAGTTAGTCAAAATTGAAGAATGGAGGATAATACTCATCCCAAGGCAAAATTCAACATCATACAGCTCTAATATCGTGTCTATTTGCTCCATGTTTCCAAATTAGTATGACAGATAAATCAATTTCTCGTAAAATGCGCGCCATTGTGAGCTTATCGCTTCTTTCAACATCAGCGTTTTCATCAAACTCTGCGTTTAGAAGCGGTCTAGCTAAGACACCTATAAAGACGAGACATCGAAATGATACGTTTAACCGAAATTAAACTCCCTCTAGACCACGAAGAATCAGCCATTCAAGACGCTATTGAAGCAAAGCTTGGCATTAATTCTGATCAGGTACTTTCTTTTAATATCTTTAAACGTGGCTACGATGCTCGTAAGAAATCAAAAATCTTACTTATCTACACGCTTGATGTTCTCGTTGAAAACGAAGCTGAGTTGTTAGAGCAATTCATTAGCGACCCGCACGTAAAAGTGACTCCTGACATGGAGTACAAATTCGTGGCTAAAGCGGTTGAGAACCAAACTGAGCGCCCTGTCGTTATCGGTTTTGGCCCTTGTGGTTTGTTCGCAGGCCTAGTGCTTGCTCAAATGGGCTTCAATCCAATCATCGTTGAGCGTGGTAAAGAAGTTCGTGAACGTACGAAAGATACCTTTGGTTTCTGGCGTAAGCGTACACTGAACACTGAATCAAACGTACAGTTTGGTGAAGGCGGCGCAGGTACATTCTCAGACGGTAAGCTTTACAGCCAAGTTAAAGATCCAAAGCACTACGGCCGTAAAGTAATCGAAGAATTCGTTGCTGCAGGTGCACCTGAAGAAATCCTATACGTAAGTAAGCCGCACATCGGTACCTTTAAACTGGTTACCATGATCGAGAAGATGCGTGCTTCTATCATTGAGCTAGGTGGCGAAATCCGATTCAGCACTCGCGTTGATGACGTTCACATGGAAGACGGTCAAATCACTGGCCTAACGCTTTCTAACGGTGAAGAGATTAAAACTCGTCACGTAGTACTGGCTGTTGGCCATAGTGCTCGTGATACGTTTGAAATGCTGCACGAACGTGGCGTTTACATGGAAGCTAAGCCTTTCTCTGTTGGTTTCCGTATCGAACACAAACAGGCGATGATCGATGAAGCTCGCTTCGGCAAGAACGCGGGCAACCCTATCCTAGGTGCTGCGGACTACAAACTCGTACACCACTGTAAGAATGGCCGCACTGTATACAGCTTCTGTATGTGCCCAGGTGGCACTGTGGTTGCAGCGACTTCTGAAGAAGGCCGCGTAGTAACCAACGGCATGAGCCAATACTCTCGTGCAGAACGTAACGCAAACAGTGCTATCGTTGTGGGTATCGACCCAGAGCGTGATTACCCAGGTGACCCACTAGCAGGTATCCGCTTACAACGTGAATTAGAAAGTGCCGCTTATGTTCTAGGTGGCGAGAACTACGACGCCCCTGCACAGAAAATCGGTGACTTCCTGAAAGGTCGCGATCCAGGTGAAATCGGTGAAGTAAAACCATCATTCACGCCAGGTATCCACCTAACTGACATTTCAAAAGCGCTACCTGATTTTGCTATCGAAGCGATTCGTGAAGCAATCCCAGCGTTCGAGAAGAAGATCAAAGGTTTCTCTACGCCAGACGGCCTACTAACTGGTGTTGAGACTCGTACGTCTTCTCCTGTATGTATCAAGCGTGGTAAAGACTACCAAAGCATCAACCTTAAGGGCTTCTTCCCTGCTGGTGAAGGCGCAGGCTACGCGGGTGGTATCCTATCTGCTGGTATCGATGGTATTAAAGCGGCGGAAGCGCTGGCACTGTCTATGGTAGAACAGAACCAAGCTGAGAAGATTGAGATCGCTTAGACTCTTTCGATAAACCAAAGCTAAATAACGGTCAGCCAAAACTAAAAATCCAGTGCCTTGTAGACACTGGATTTTTTATTGCATACGGATTATCTAGATTTACTCGGTATCGACGGGCTTTACTTACAAGTGTTTTTTGACCAGTTCACACCATCATTTGAACACTCAAACAGACTTGTCCCATTCTGGTAATAATAACCTCTAGTCCAGTTACCTTGAGAATCTTTAGACGTTATCGTCTGAGTATAATCAAACGGTGTATTTTCAATGTGCGCATATTTATGACGAGTCCAACTATCTGAACCGTGTGCAGTGTTCTCATTGAAATCAACTGATAGATAGTTTAATACATCAAAGTCGCTTCGTGAGATATTAGATAAAGTATCACCTAAATTGACCCACTCAGGGTAAGGAGCATTTGAACCATAATGGTACTTCACCTGAGTTTGAGTAAACTGGTCTTTATAATCACCAACAACATCTGACGTTAAAGTTTGGTTAAATCCATTACCCACACTTTGAGTGGAACAGCTTTCCCAATCTGGCTGTTGAGACCAACCACTATTCTTTACACCAAAGGTGGTTAGTGAATTGGGTTGCACCTGTTGTTTAATTGTTTCCTGAACTGAACACGAGTGCTGCGTTCCGTCACTGCTCAATGAAAACCAAGCTTCCTTGTCATATTCCAAACCATTTTTCTTCTGGCTATTACGCTCAATGTGCTTATTTAATTCTAGTTCTGTTTGTAGATCAGCTGACACTTCATGTTCAATAACAATCAGCTTGTCAGCGGTCATCACTGTTTTAACTTTATACCACTTATTAATTTCGTTCTTTTTAGAATAGTCCCAATGCTCCCAATAATAATCAACATAGGCTTGCTGAGCTTTGGGGTTTTCTTTTTGAATATTTTTAGTCTCTTGATACGACTTTTTAATGGCTGGCATCATTTTCTGCGCTAATTCATAAAGCTCAGTGTTTTGGGCTTTGACGAAGTCGCCATACAAGTCTTTCACTGCAATGTTATATCGATTCGCAATTCGGAAATCATGTTCCTTCACATTTTGGATAATGCTATTTTGAGTGTTTACAGCTTGCTTCAAAGCGGAACAACTGTTTAAACCACCTTTATATAGGTCGGCTTGGATCTGATTCCATAAAACGGTAGTAAGTGGCGTAGTAGATTTAATTTCTTGGTCAGAACTCACTGTCATTACTGGTGGGAAGACTAATTGATAAGGTTCAGTAATCGGCGAATTAGGGCTATCCGCATCAATAGCACCGACCGGAACATTCACTACAATTGGGGCATAGTCCATACAGTCAGAGTTAGAACCAGTTAAAGACAATTGATAACTGCCTTCATCGTCCGTGATACTACTTGGCTCTCCCTCATCCAATACACCATTATAATTGATGTCTAGAAACGCGGTCGCACCGGAAATATACCCGTCAATGGCAACACCTTGTAAGGTTTTTGTTTGAGGAGCGGGAGCACTTGTACTTGTACTGCTACCACCGCCTCCTCCCCCGCCACAAGCAGCAAGACCACCAGCTATAAGTGCGATAGAAATAAGCTTAAGTTTCATTTGATTAGATCCTAATAAAATACATTAATAAGTAGGGTTGCCATTGGGGGGATGACCGAGAATGACTGTGATAGTCATGACCAGTCATAATAACGATTGGTATTCAAAAGAAACATGAAAGAGTGCTAGCCGATTCGTGCATGTTTTCATTTTGAACAGAAACTAAAAAATGGGTAAATGGAGTAAAAATGGACTAACTACTTCTCGCTCGGAGTTATCCAAAGCTTATAAAAATCACTATAACCGGTTTGGTTTACCTCTACGCCATGAACCTCAACACTATTAAAAACCTTCTCTTTACCGTGAAATAACGGACAAAGTAACTTCTGTTGATAAAGCGAATCTTCAATATCTTTCAAATCGCTCATTAGGTTCTCGCCACTCACAGCGGCTCTAACTCTCTCGCAATGCGCCTTCATCTCAGAACTGTTGAAAATGAATCTAAGCCCAGATGAAGCAAGTAGCCAATCGTAAAGGCCATAATCGGCTGGCTGTTCGATAACTTCTTCAATGAATAACAAGTCTGCCGACTCACTCATAGAGCTAGGGTCACTTATGTTGGGAAGCTCAACAACTTCAATAGCAACACCTGTCTTTACAATAGTTTGTTGTAGCCAGTCAGCCATCTCTTGAAGTAAAGGAATCGTCATTCTAGGTCGTGTTAACACAACAGTACCCGTCAAATTAGGAATTGGATTACTGGACGCTAGTTCGCTAAGCGAGAAAGACAAGTCATCGGCCACCATATCAGCATCGAACTCTTTACTACTGGACTTAATAAACGATACCAGCCTGTCGAGTTCTTCAGGGGTTATACCTGATTTTTCTCTACGATTAACCGCAAGATACGAAAGTGCATTGATGGTGGTTTCTTCAGCGACGCCAGATTGATTAAAACTCAGAGTGTGGTCATTTAAACCTTCTATGTCGGTAAGCGTTATTTGTTCTAACAAGGCATTTTGAGCAAAGTAACCTCGGTGACGTTTAAGAACCAAGCGCTCTTCGCTCCAATCATCCAATGAGAAAGGTCCTGTTCCGATATAGGTACTGCGGCCACTCGAAAAATAAGTACGCTTACGACGATAAATAGACGCGTGTGGACTAGTCAAAGCATGGAGAAACATTGGGTTTGCGTATGTCAGCTCAATAGTCAGTTGTTTATCACCCACCACTTGAACATCACTGACCTGATCAAATAAAGACTGTACCGGACCTTCAATATTTTTTAGCTGCAACAAACATTGAGCAACATCTTTGGCCGTTAAAGTTTCACCGTCATGGAATAACACATTCGGTCTCAACCAAAAATGCAGAAAGCGCCCTTCCATCTTCCAATGGTGCGCGAGGCTCGCTTGGGGATTTCCATCATGATCTTGGACGAGTAGCGTATTGTAGAGGCTTCTTAAGATGTGATGTTCAGCAGTTCGGTATGTTTTGGCTGGCTCAAGGTTATCGACCCACGGATATTGAGTGATCAGTAAATGGTCATGTTGTTGATTGAACAGACTATGTTTTTCAGTCGCTAGCGTCAGTGCCTTTATTGCCGCATCACCATAGCTTTCTAGAAGACGGGGAATAACATTAAAGCCCCCCTGTTCTAACTGAAGCGCTAACACTTTTTCTAATGCTTCGGGAAAGCTGACCAAAATTCTAAATTGGCTAAGCTTCCCTCTTCCTTTAGACGGAATCCAACAAATCCAGCGATATTCCGATAAGCATTTAAGAATGATCGAAGTGTTTCTGCGAGAAGTCGATAGCGAGTGTTCGAGATCATCGATCGTTAGATGATACTCTTCACCTATTTCATACTTTGCAATAAGTTGTTGAAGTCTACGTAAGTTAGCGTCGTTCATTGAATTCCAGACTAGAGCTGTATGTCAAATGTCATTAATATCAGTATGAATTTATAAATTCAACTTTACACTGAAATATCTATAACAAGTTTGGGCTTTAAATATCAATAAATTAGATAAAAAAGCCTGTAATCACTCCGTTTTACTAGGGCTCCACTTCCCTTCATGAATCGCTGAATTGACATCTCTTCTTGGTAGCCAGCCCATGGTTTCAAGTTCGGGTTTGTCTTTGAAGTGGTCAACGTAGCCGATACATAAGTACGCCACGATATCGATGTTTTCTGGGATATCTAATGCATCTCGTAGTGTTGAGTCGTGCATGATACTCACCCACCCTAGGCCTAGGTTTTCGGCTCTAGCTGCCAGCCATAAGTTTTGAACCGCACACACGGTGCTGTACAGATCCATCTCTTGTTTGATGGTTCTACCTAACACGACCTTTCCGGTTCGGTTGCGATCGCAAGTCACGCAGACACCGATCGGTGATTCGACGATGCCTTCCAACTTTAGACGCTTATACATTGCCTGCTTTTCATCGGTGAACATTTCCGCGGATTCCGCATGAGCCTGATTAAAACCGGCTTTGATTTGTTGCTTGGTTTCGATATCACGGACAACGACAAAATCCCAAGGCTGCATAAAGCCAACACTGGGAGCATGGTGCGCTGCGGTTAGCACACGCATCAAAACGTCTTCTGGGATCTCATCAGGAAGAAACTGACCACGAACATCTCGGCGAGAAAAAATCGTTTTATATACTGCATCGCGTTCATTCGGCGTAATTTCCATACATCCCTGTCTTATCGTCGTCTTATTGAGTCAGTATTATCCAACTAAAGTGTCTATGTTGCTAGGGCGTGCTGACCTTTCGTGGTTAAATTTTGTTCGAGATAAAAGCGTTTTAATCGCGGCGAGGGAGAAGTAGCCTAGTCACTCTAAGCAAATCTCCCTCAACAAAGAGTAAAACGCTTTTAGCCGAACCCTTCGGGCAGCGTTTGCTGGTCATTTCTACTGCGTTATCGGCTTCTCATGTAGGCTAGCTACACATCGACGCCTCTGTCTTGTATAAATAC
>NZ_JBFRLX010000160.1:0-7014 GCF_041470165.1 Vibrio sp. 10N.286.46.A8 | reverse complement strand
TGAATACTCGAAAAAAGAGACACTTAGATAGTAATGCTATTTTACGGATATGGGAATTTAAGGAATCAACTATTTACAAAATAGAGCAAAAGCTGTAAACAGGTTAAAGTTGTTAAGTTTTAGTTAACTTAAGACGAATGCAATTGTTTTGTATGAAAAACCGGCATTTAACCATAAAGATTTACATTGATAACGAAATATATACGGTTCGGGCTTCCAATTGTATTCTTAAACTGGTTTACTTGCTAGATAACGAGCGTCAATCAAATCTTTTAATGGTGTAAATTATTATATACACCTTATCTTTTAATGACGCCACACAAAGCAAAATACAACATCACATAACACAAAAGTTTGGAGTAAACGTGGCTACTAGTAATACAACCACTACACCCCGCGATACCTGGGGTTCGAAATTAGGATTCGTAATGGCTGCAGCAGGTTCTGCTGTTGGCTTAGGTAACATCTGGAAATTCCCATACACAGCAGGTGAAAGTGGCGGCGGTGCATTCGTTGCAATTTATCTGTTTTTTGTAATCTTCATCGGTTTTAGTGTGATGCTGACTGAATTTGCGATTGGACGTCATACGCAAAAATCAGCAGTAGGTGCATTTAAATCAACTGACCGTCGCTGGACGTTCGCTGGTGTTATTGGCGTAGTCAGTGGTTTACTTATCATGGGTTTCTACCCTGTAGTAGGTGGCTGGTCTATCGCATACATCGGTAAAATTGCTGGTGGTCTACTAGACGCACCTGAAGCAATTGGCGACAGCTTTGGTGGCTTTATCTCAAACCCAGTTCAGCCACTAATGTGGATGGGCCTATACTTACTACTTAACGTTGTCATCGTTATGAAGGGTATTTCTGGCGGTATTGAGAAAGCGGGTAAGATTCTGATGCCACTTCTTTTCATCATCCTTATCGTGGTATCAATCAAAGGCCTAATGCTTCCGGGCGCGATGGCTGGTCTTGAATTCCTATTCAGCCCTGACTTCTCTAAAGTAGACAGCGGTGTAATCCTAGCTGCACTGGGTCAAGCATTCTTCTCACTATCTCTTGGTATGGGTTGTATGTTGACTTACGGTTCTTACCTTAAGAAGAAAGAGAACCTAGTTCAAACTACAGCTATGGTTACGGCGATGGATACAGGCGTTGCTATCCTAGCTGGTGTTGCAATGTTCCCTGCAATGTTCGCATTCGGTATGGAACCTGCAGCAGGTCCTGGTCTAGTATTCGTTGTTGTTCCTCAGCTATTCGCTGAAATGGGCGGCGTAGTTGGTCTTCTATTTGCTCTTATGTTCTTCGTTGGTCTAAGTGTTGCGGCACTGACTTCTTCAGTATCTCTACTTGAAGTTGTTGTTTCGTACCTAATCGATGAGAAAGGCATGAAGCGTGTAACAGCTGTACTGTCTGCAAGTGTCGTAATGGCGATTCTATGTATCTTCGCTTCTCTATCTCTTGGTGGCTTTGGTCCAACGCTGTTTGGTACTGGTGCATTCGATATCTTCGACCTACTAACGGATAAGATCTTCCTAGCAGTTGGCGGTATGTTGGTGTGTATCTTCGCTGGTTGGAGACTAAACCGTGCTGACCTAGAGAAAGAAATCACTAACGACGGTGAAGTATCTTTCCCTCTATTCGGTCTATGGTACACACTCGTTAAGTACATCATCCCAGTAGCTATCGCTATCGTAGCGTTCATGGGTATCTCTTCTGGCTTCGACAGCGGTAAAGGTGCAATCATGCTACTAGGTATTGGTATCATTGCCGGTTCTGCGCTTATCTCTAAGAAGCTATAATTCTTAGAAAATCTAATCGCAAACTAAAGTTAATTGATAAGCGGGAGCCATTGGCTCCCGTTTTTTTATGCGATGCACTTATTGTTTTTCGAGAAATAAAAACATCGTCCCCTAAAGTTATCCGTGTGGTGGCCGATATATCTTTCGGTTAGGCTATATCGGCCTGTATTTATTTTTAGGTAGGTGTTCTGTGAAATTGTCAGTGAGAAAAAAACTATATTTGGGTTTTGGATCTATATTGGCGGTGCTTGTCACGTTGGTAGGGGTTGTATCGATAGAAGTGATTGGGGCTCACGAGAGCTCTGATGAAATTAGACTGGATGATGTTCCAGGAACTGTTACCTACCTTATA
This sequence comes from Vibrio sp. 10N.286.46.A8, assembly GCF_041470165.1. Classification (NCBI taxonomy): domain Bacteria; kingdom Pseudomonadati; phylum Pseudomonadota; class Gammaproteobacteria; order Vibrionales; family Vibrionaceae; genus Vibrio; species Vibrio sp. 10N.286.46.A8. The sequence continues at coordinate 4,863 of NZ_JBFRLX010000160.1, read as the reverse complement.
TTGATCGATGAAGCTGGTGATGTTTACCGTGATGCTTTGGGCGCGGTTGTTCAGGGCGGTAATGCGCTCAATGATTATCGAGCTAACAAGACTCAATTTTCTCAAGCAATTGAAGAAGCAAAGCGTTTAGAGAGTAAAGGCTCAGAGGACCATCGTCGTGTTCAGCGAATTGAAGAGCTAATGGGGCGCTTTACTCAAGAGTTTGAATCGAAGCTCGTACCTATGCTTAATGACGAAACTGCATTGTTATCAAATATCCAGCAGCTTCGCTCTTTGTATGAGAGTAATCTTATCCCGATTGAAAACTTGCTTGATCAAGCATCTGAAAGTGAGATTGCTGATACGGAGCGAGCTCTGCTAACACTAACGGATTCGTTTATTACAATCGAACGCACGATTATGGTGTTGACTGCGGTTGCGATTGTGTTTGGCTGTGTAATTGCGTTTGTATTGTCTAGCTCTATTACTAATCGCTTAACTCGTGTAGAGCAAGTTGCACGACGCGTAGCAAATGGTGATCTAACGGCAGGTGACATTGTTGATGATTCTGGTGATGAATTGGCTGACCTTGCTCAATCGATCAACCAGATGCAAAAGTCATTGGTCGATCTCCTCGGTTCTATCTCATCAGTGACTACCCAAGTTCAATCCGTTACTGGTGAGCTATCATCAATCAGCCACGACATCGTATCTGGCGCCTCTGCTCAAGCAGATAAAGCGACATTGATAGCGACTGCGGCAGAAGAACTAAGCTTAACCATTTCTGAAGTAGCGCAACAAGGTACTTCTACTTATGAAGAAGCGCGCCGCTCAGAAACGTCTGCAGAAGACGGTCGTAAAGTGATCGTGGAGATGGTTGCGAGCATCCAACAAGTGTCTACTCAAATGAGCGACATGTCGTTACAAATGAACACGCTGGGTTCACATGGCGAGCAGATTGGCAGTGTTATCAAGGTAATCGAAGATATCGCAGAACAAACCAACCTCTTGGCTCTGAACGCGGCTATTGAGGCTGCGCGTGCTGGTGAGTTCGGTCGTGGTTTTGCCGTGGTAGCTGATGAAGTACGAGCGCTAGCGGAGAGAACGACTAAAGCAACACAAGAAGTGTCTGGTATCATCCAATCTATTCAATCAGGTACTCAAGAAGCGGTGACTTACACTCAAGACAATTGTCGTTTAGTTGAAATTGGTGTAGAGCAAAGTGCAGGGGCGGTATCGGCTCTAGAAGCAATTGTTAGCGGTGCGGGCAACGTACAAAGCATGGTTAACTCAATTGCGACTGCGGCAGAAGAACAGACAGCGGTGACAAAAGAAATCGCAGCGGATATTACGGCAATCAGTGATATTTCTGAACAGTCATTACAGTTAGCGACTCGCAGCTCTGAGAACACATCAGGTTTGAATGCTAAAGTTGCTGAGCTTGAAGGCTTAGTAGGTAAGTTCAAACTTGCTTAGAGCTTAGAGCTTAGAGCTTAGAGCTTAGAGCTGGATCATAAGTCTAGAACATAAGCTTAGAGCGAATTGATTAAAGACTTCCCAGTGAAAGTTGCCTATTGAAACATAAGCCCAACGATTCAATGTTTATTGAACTCGTTGGGCTTTTTCGTAGCTGGAATCTGGATTCAGACACGGTATACTCCACGTTCTACAATGGAGCTAGCCTTTACATGTTCGACATTCTTCTGAATCACTCTGATTTTTTACTTATAAACAAACATCCAGGCGTCAGCGTCCATAAAGACGATGGTGATACGATGTTATTGCAAGAAGTTGCTAAGGCAATCAATGAACCGAAGCTATATTTAGTCCATCGTCTCGATAAAATGACGTCAGGAATTCTACTGCTGGCAAAAAATGCCCCAGCAGCGAGTGAGCTTTCACTGTTGTTTGCAAAGCGTGAAGTAGAGAAGTACTACCTTGCGATAGGCTCCAAGAAGCCGAAGAAAAAGCAGGGGCTGATCTCAGGAGATATGGAGCGTTCACGACGCTCAAGTTGGAAGCTACTGACAACCAAAGAAAACCCAGCGATTACCCAATTTTTATCTGCAACGGCTGAACCCGGTGAGCGTCTACTTTTATGTAAACCTTATACGGGACGAACTCACCAGATCCGTGTCGCGATGAAGTCCATCGGCTCGGCTATTGTTGGTGATCCTATTTACAATCCATCGAACGAGGCTGACAGAGGCTATCTGCATGCCTTCGCGATTCGATTTACCTATCAATCACAAGCCTACGAATATGTCTGCGATCCAAGAAACCTCGACTCTTTGGGTGAGAAATGGCATCAAGAGATCGTGTCTAATGGTTTAGACAGTTGGCTTGAACCTTGGTCATTAACGTGGCCAAAGCTAAACACTAAGTGAGTGAAATAATGGAAGCATCAGCTTTACCTCTGTTTTTTAGTCATATTGAACAGCAATTGAATGAAGTGCCGAATGAACTACGTCGTATTTTTCACGGGCGTGGCAAGTTTTGGCCCGGCCTAGATCAACTCACTTGTGATTGGGTTGATGGACAGTTATTGGTTAACGTGTTTAAAGAAGTGGACCAAGCGTTCTTATCATCTCTAAAGACTGGATTGGTCGACCTCACTAACAAAGATATCTGGCAAGTAAAACAGGGCACAAGCATTGTGCTGCAACACCGTTATGCTGATGGCGCGCCCTCTGAAGTCTTGTGGGGTCAATTGAACGACTCACCAGTCGTGGTTGAACATGGGCTTAAGTACCAACTAGACATTGGCCGCAATCAGAACTTCGGTCTGTTCCTAGACATGCGTAATGGCCGTCAGTGGGTACAAGATAATGCTAAGGATAAGAACGTTCTTAACCTGTTCGCATACACTTGTGGCTTCTCTGTCGCGGCGATTGCGGGTGGCGCTCGACAATGTATGAACGTAGACATGTCTCGCGGATCACTGAATAAAGGCCGTGATAACCACCGCTTGAATGAGCATGACATGCGATCGGTGAACTTCCTTGGCTACGACATCTTTAAGTCGTGGGGAAAAATCAAGAAGGGTGGCCCATACGAGCTGGTTATTATCGATCCGCCTTCGTTCCAAAAAGGAAGCTTTGCACTTACTAAAGACTACAAAAAGATCTTACGTCGTTTGCCTGAGCTTCTAACCGAAGGTGGTGAAGTGATTGCTTGTGTTAACTCACCAGCAGTGTCACCAAACTTCTTGATTGAGACGATGGCAGAAGAAGCGCCAAGTGTTGAGTTTATCGAGCGTTTAGATAATCCACCTGAATTTGTCGATGTCGACCTCGATTCAAGTTTGAAAGTCCTGAGATTTAAAATTAACGTTTCTGAAGACGCTTAATTTGGAGTAAACAAATATCAACGTTTGAAAGTAAAAAAGCCACTCAAATGAGTGGCTTTTTGGTCTTTAGGTTTCTAAGAAGTTTAAGCTTGTTGTTTCTCTAGCTCAGCTTCTTTCACTTCGTCTTTGATTAGAGAATCAACGATTACCGCACATGCTGCATCACCAGTGATGTTAAGGGCAGTACGGATCATGTCGAAGATACGGTCTAGAGCGAATAATAGAGGTAGACCTTCGATAGGGATACCAGCTGCTAGAAGAACCGCAACCACTAGGAAAGAAGGACCTGGAACACCTGCTTGACCAACTGCGCCTAGCGTAGAGGTTACGATGATAGCAACGTAAGCGCCCATAGAAAGGTCGATGTTGAACAGCTGTGCGAAGAAGATAGCAACTAGGCCGTAGTAAATTGCATTACCAGACATGTTGATCGTCGCACCAAGTGGCAGAACGAATGAAGCCGTAGAGTTGCGAACGCCAAGTTCTTTCTCTACCGTTTCCATTGTTACTGGTAGTGTCGCCATTGAAGATGCTGTTGATAGTGCAACCGCTTGAGGCTTCTTCATTGCCACTAGGAACTTCTTAGCTGAAGTCTTAGTGAAGATTTGAATCATCAGTGGGTAAGCAACAAAGCCGAAGATAAGAATCGCAGCGATGTAAACAATGAACAGCTTGAACACGACCATAAGCGCGCCAAAACCAAACGTACCTACTGCTTCAGCCATTAGGCCGAATACGCCAAGTGGTGCAATGATCATAACTTTGTTGATCATCCATACCATAGCGTCAACGATAGCATTTACACCGTTGATGATAGGGTCACGTTTCTCTTTTGCTTGTTTAGAAATCGCAATACCAAAGAATAAGCAGAAAACGAGAATTTGCAGAATGTTTGCTTCATTCAGTGATTGGAAAACGTTGGTAGGGATCATGCCAGTGATGGTTGCCCAGAACGTTGGAAGTTCGCCTTTCGCAGCGTATTCTGAAGAGAACATACCTTCAACGCCAGAAACATCGATACCACGACCGGGTTCGAACACTTCACCCATTACAAGCGCTAGTGCCACAGCAAGTGCAGACGTTAGTGCAAAGTAACCCAGTGTTGTTACACCGACTTTACCAGCCGATGAGCTATTACCTAGACCTGCAGCACCTGAAATTAGGGCAACTGCGACTAGAGGAATCACCAGCATCTTGATCAAATTGATGAAGATAGCACCCAGTGGAGCGAACATTGTTGCGCTGTCACCCATCATCGCGCCGACTGCTGTACCGATGATCATTGCAATAACGACTTGAATGCCAATATTGCTTAGTAAACTCTTTTCTTTTAACACTTCCATAACCTCTGTGCTACTAAATATAAAAATCCCAGAATTACTCACCAATGAACGATGTGCCATTGGATAAATATTTCGCGAAGAGTTTTACACGTATCCTTTACATTTATCAATATGAGCAGAGGTGAAAGTCTCTTAAAAACAGCAGGTGAATCGCTATTAGATGTTTTTTCACACCAAAGCAAACGTTTGCTT
>NZ_JBFRLX010000159.1:0-5403 GCF_041470165.1 Vibrio sp. 10N.286.46.A8 | reverse complement strand
ATACACCCATGGTCAACTAGAGTTTGAGTTTAAACGTTGTCAGTCGCGTTTAATTGAAATGCAGAGCCATGAGTATTTGGCAAAAGAACACTTAAGTTAGCTTTGATTATCTCGAATAAGAAAGAGAATTAAAAAAATCGTGATTTTGTTCAAAAAGAGGTGATTTTTTCTTCGCTCTTCTCTATAATCCTGCGACCTACCGTTACTGCGGGCCTCTAGCGATGAGTAAAATCACGTTATGCCAAGAGTTTTCCAACACTCGAAGGGGTGATGAATGGTAACTCTTAGACAGTGGGAATACGCGAGTATTCCTTAAGTGTAAATTTTTTAAATAGGTAATTATTAGCATGAAAACTTTCGTTGCTAAACCAGAAACTGTAAAACGCGACTGGTATGTTGTAGACGCTGAAGGCAAAACTCTTGGCCGTCTAGCAAGTGAAATCGCTTCTCGCCTACGCGGCAAGCACAAAGCAGAATACACTCCTCACGTAGACACTGGTGATTACATCATCGTTGTTAACGCTGAGAAAGTTGCTGTAACTGGTAACAAAGCTAAGGGTAAGGTTTACTACCGTCACTCTGAGTTCCCAGGTGGTCTTAAAACTATCACTTTTGAAAAGCTAATTGCTAAGAAACCAGAAATGGTTCTTGAACTAGCAGTTAAAGGTATGCTTCCACGTGGTCCACTAGGCCGCGCGATGTACCGTAAGCTTAAAGTGTACGCTGGTACTGAGCACAACCATGTTGCTCAACAGCCACAAGTACTAGACATCTAAGGGGATTAAGACAATGGCAGAGAATCAATACTACGGCACTGGTCGTCGCAAAAGCTCAGCAGCTCGTGTTTTCATCAAACCAGGCTCTGGTGAGATCGTAATCAACAAGCGCAGCCTTGATGTTTACTTCGGTCGTCCAACTTCTCGTATGGTTGTTAAACAACCTCTTGAGCTAGTTGAACTAACTGAGAAACTTGACCTTTACATCACTGTTTCTGGTGGTGGTATTTCAGGTCAAGCTGGCGCAATCCGCCACGGTATCACTCGTGCTCTTATGGAATACGATGAAACTCTACGTCCTGCTCTACGTGCAGCTGGCTATGTTACGCGTGACGCTCGTTGCGTTGAACGTAAGAAAGTTGGTCTACGTAAAGCACGTCGTAAACCTCAATTCTCTAAGCGTTAATTTTTCTTTACGAAAAAGTACACGCTCCCAGTTTTTCGACTGGAATTGTGGTTCAAAGCTCGGCTATATGCCGGGCTTTTTGTTTTTATGCCCCCTCTAAACGCTTTCCCTCCCTCGTTTTATTTCCAAATTCTTATATTTTGAAAGCTTTTGTAACCCAATGTGCGCTTTGCCTCATGATTGTTACAAAAAGGTAGCTTTATCTTGTCAAAAAGTAGGGTTTTATTTATCATTTGCCGTCAATAAATAGAACTAAATACATATTTTGTTAGCCATGCTCTTTATTCGGAATTATTTCAATCCATAAGGAGCAAATGGGAGAATGTTTGGATGAGCAACGCGCCTTTAAATAACGGTCGCAGGCGTTTCTTAACCGCAACAACAGCCGTTGTTGGTGGTTTAGGAGCAGCTGCTGTAGCCGTGCCTTTTATTAAATCATGGAACCCGAGTGCCAAGGCGAAAGCTGCAGGCGCACCGGTGGAAGTGGAAGTCAGTAAGTTAGAGCCGGGACAAATGGTTCGTGTCGAGTGGCAAGGTAAGCCTGTATGGGTTGTACGCCGTGCTGAATCGGTGCTAGAGAATCTAAAAGCGATCGGTGGTCAACTTCGTGACCCTCAATCTGAAGCTGAACAACAACCAGAATACGCGCAGAACGAGTTTCGTTCAATTAAGCCGGAATTCTTCGTTGCTGTTGGTTTCTGTACGCACTTAGGTTGTTCTCCAACTTACCTGCCAGATTCTTTTGCAGAACAAGTTCAGGGTGTTAAGTCTGGTTTCTTCTGTCCTTGCCATGGTTCAAAGTTTGATATGGCAGGTCGAGTATTCCAAGGCGTACCTGCTCCATTGAATCTTGTTGTACCAAAGCATATGTATTTGAGTGACACTAAGATCATGATCGGTGTGGACGAGGGAGACGCGTAATGCAAGGATTGCTTGATTGGGTAGAGAAACGTCTACCCGCGATGAATGCTTACAAGAAGCATTTATCTGAATACCCAATGCCTAAGAACTTTAACTTTTGGTACCTTTTTGGTTCTTTAGCAATGTTAGTACTGGTTAACCAAATCCTTACGGGTATTTGGCTGACGATGAACTATGTACCGTCTGGTGAGGGTGCATTTGCTTCTGTTGAATACATCATGCGTGATGTGGAATACGGTTGGCTACTGCGTTACATGCACTCAACAGGTGCATCGGCATTCTTCGTTGTGATCTACCTGCATATGTTCCGTGGTCTAATCTACGGTTCTTACCAAAAGCCTCGTGAGTTACTTTGGATCTTCGGTATGTTGATCTTCTTAGTGCTTATGGCTGAGGCTTTCATGGGCTACCTACTACCATGGGGTCAAATGTCTTACTGGGGTGCTCAGGTAATCATTTCTCTGTTTGGTGCGATCCCTGTTATAGGTGATGACCTAACGCTTTGGATCCGTGGTGACTACATCATCTCTGGTGCAACGCTGAACCGTTTCTTCGCACTGCACGTTATTGCTCTGCCAATTGTACTTCTGCTGCTTATCGTACTTCACGTACTGGCGCTGCACGAAGTGGGTTCGAACAACCCAGACGGTATCGAAACTAAGCTTCCTAAAGGCACAATGGGCGACGACTACAAAACTCAGTTCCCATTCCACAAGGATTACACTAAGAAATACGACATCATTGACTCTATTCCTTTCCACCCATACGGGACGGTAAAAGATATGGTTGGTGTTGCTGGTTTCCTATTCTTGTTCTGTTACGTGCTGTTCTTTAACCCAGAAATGGGTGGGTACTTCCTTGAGCCGCCTAACTTTGAAGCTGCAAACCCGCTGAAAACACCTGAGCATATTGCTCCAGTTTGGTACTTCACGCCGTTCTACGCTGTACTTCGTGCTGTTCCAGATAAGCTGTTAGGTGTAGTTGCAATGGGCGCTTCAATTGTTGTGCTATTCCTACTGCCATGGTTCGACCGTTGTAAAGTGCGTTCTTACCGTTACCGTAGCAAACTGCATTTGATTAACATCATCCAATTCACAATAAGCTTTATTGCGCTTGGTGTACTTGGTGCGCTTCCAGCAACGCCTACATACACGCTATTAGCTCAAATCTTTAGCTTAGGTTACTTCATGTTCTTCGTTCTGCTGTGGTTCTACAGTAAAAATGAAGCGACGAAACCATTACCAGAAAGGGTGACATTCAAATGAAAAAGTGGATTGTAATTTTATTTGCTATGTTGCCGTCACTAGCGATGGCTGCGGGTGCAGGCGTACCATTAGACAAAGCAAACAATGATTTAACAGACAAAGCTTCATTGCAAAATGGCGCTAAGATGTTCATGAACTACTGTTTCGCTTGTCACTCAACGCAGTACCAACGTTATGAACGTGTTGCGAATGATTTGGAGATTCCTTTAGACCTAATGAAGGAAAACCTGATCTTCGATCCTGAAGTGAAAATTGGTAGCTTGATGGTTAACGCTATGCCTTCTGAGCAAGCTGCTAGTTGGTTTGGTGCTCCACCACCAGATCTAACATTGGTTGCTCGTGTTCGTGGCGCAGATTGGCTATACACGTACCTTCGTACTTTCTATGAAGATCCGTCTCGTCCATTTGGTGTGAACAACCTGGTTTTCCCAAGTGTTGGTATGCCGCATGTTCTTGAAGAGCTACAAGGTATCCCAACGCCAATCTACGATACTCACATGGTCGATGGTGAGGAAGTTAAGGTTGTTGTTGGCACTGAAACGGATGGTTCTGGCGAATTAAGTGCTGGTGAGTATGACGAAGCAGTTCGTGACCTTGTTAACTTTTTGGTTTACTCGGGCGACCCTGTTCAACTTGAGCGTCATGCTATGGGTTGGTGGGTAATGGCCTTCTTAGTAATCTTCACTATCATCGTGATTTTGCTGAAGAAAGAGTATTGGCGTGATGTGCACTAATTGTGCTATAATGCCGTGCTAATTCCCAAATTATGTTAATGTTCAATGGAGGCTTTAGGCCTCCATTGTTTTTATTTAAAGTGTACTGGAGGGCTCCATGGCTGTAGCTGCCAATAAACGTTCTGTAATGACTCTTTTCTCAAGTGCTTCTGATATGTATAGCCATCAGGTGCGCATTGTTCTTGCTGAAAAAGGCGTAAGTGTTGAAGTTGAGTTGGTTGATGAAAAAAATCTACCAGCAGAGCTTGTTGAACTGAACCCGTACAAATCAGTACCTACTCTTGTTGATCGTGAGCTTGCTCTATATGACTCTAAGATCATCATGGAATACCTAGATGAGCGTTTCCCTCATCCACCATTGATGCCTGTATACCCGGTTGCTCGTGGTAACAGTCGTCTAATGATGTACCGAATTGAGCGTAACTGGTATTCAGTTGCAGAGAAGATCGTTAAAGGCAACGCTGAAGAATCTGAAGCAGCTCGCGTGAAATTACGCAACGACCTATTAACTCTTGCTCCTATCTTCGCTGAGTATGAATACTTCATGAGCGAAGAGTTTAGCCTAATTGATTGTTACCTAGCTCCGCTACTATGGCGTTTACCTGAGCTTGGTATCGAACTGATTGGTCCTGGTTCTAAAGAACTTAAGATTTACATGAACCGCGTATTCGAACGTGATTCATTCCTAGCTTCTCTAACGGAAGCTGAGCGCGAGATGCGACTCGTTCGCTAAGCGTTTATGGATATTTCAAATATGACTCCACGCCGACCATACATGCTTCGTGCATTTTATGAATGGCTGGTTGATAACGAACTGACTCCACACTTGGTTGTTGAAGCAACATTGCCGGGTGTGAGAGTTCCAGAAGAGTTTGTTCAAGATGGTCAGATCATTCTGAACATCGCGCCTCGTGCGGTTGGACAACTTGAACTGGGTAACGAAGCTGTGACGTTTAGTGCTCGCTTTAGTGGTCGTCCACACTCTGTGATCGTTCCGCTATACGCAGTACAAGCAATTTATGCTCGTGAGAATGGTGCTGGTACCATGTTTGAACCTGAAGAGGCTTACATGGAAGCGTTTGAAGAAGGAATTGAAGAAAGTCCTTTTGAAGAACAAGAAAAAGGCCCATCTTTGAGTGTTGCAACAGCAGACGTAGATGCTGAAGAGTCTGACTCAGAACCTGAGCCATCTCGTCCAGCGAAAGGTCGCCCAAGCCTTCGTGTTATCAAATAGCGTTATTTTTTAAATAACTCCAAATACAAAAAAAGCAGCGATTTATCGCTGCTTTTTCTTTTTGTGC